>JAFDXS010000318.1 GCA_018267795.1 Bacteroidota bacterium
CAATGCCGCCGTAAATTTTACCAAACTGGCCTTCACTTTTATTTTTCTTAGTTACTATGTTCATGGTCTTCTGCGACTGTCCATCATCAAAGCCTGTGAATTGAGACTGGTCGCTGGCTTTGTCGAAAAACTGCACCTTGTCTATAACCTCTGCAGGCAGATTTTTTAATGCCAGGGTAGGGTCGTCACCACCAAAGAAAGGCTTTCCATCTACATATACTTGCTTAATGTCCTCCCCATTTACTTTTACACCGGAATTATCTGATGTAACACCGGGCATTTTTGTAACCAAATCTTCTGCAGTAGCATCTGGATGTGTTTTGTAGGCATCGGCTCGAAACTGAGAAGTATCACCCATTTGTTCTGCGCGTATCTGCTTGCCGGTTACTGTCACTGTTTTTAGTTCATTGCCGCCAATGCTCATCTTTATAGTGCCTATTGCTACATTATTATCTGTAACAGTAAGCTTCTGGCTGGTGTTTTTATAGCCTACATACATTGTTTTAAATGTATAGCTACCGGGGGCAACATTGTCAATTCTAAAATTGCCGTCCATGTCAGTTACGGTCCCCAATTTGTTGTTTGTATCCAGATCAGGTACCAGAACTGCGCTTACACCTATGAGGCTGCTGCCGTCATTAGCATCTATAATGTGACCGCTTACACTGTGGGTTTGCGCCCAGGCGGTACTAAAAGAAACTGAGCATAGAAAAATGGAAAGTAAAAGTTTTGTAGTCATTGGCATGGTGTGGCTTTGTTAGACATTGCAATTGGCTAACAGTTTAAAATTCATGCCTGAATACTTTGAAGATCATTTTTGTGCCAATGCCTGCAGCTTCCCTGTTTTTCTTATTGTGTTGACAATTATTTGCTTACTGATGAAATCAATAGTTACTTTCCTGCATTTCTCAAAGAGATTATTGCCAAAAAAGCCTATGGCATCTTTTTGCTGAAAATAGCCCTCTTCAGGCTGTACTATTATAGAGGGTTCATGTATCAGAAGACCTTGAAAACTCAGCTTGTTTATCTTTATTACCTGCAGGTACACATTTCCGCCCACACCATTGCCCACAAGATATTTGTGTGGGGTAAGTTGCCTGTTTATCCGTTTTAATTCATACCACTGAGAGGGGGAGACATTCACATAGACTTCTTTTGACGGCTCAATGCTTACACCGCTATTGTAGTGTAAATACGTGTTGAAAGTATCGTTAAAACGCACCTCGAAAAAAGGTGTGTTATCATGCATTTCAAAAGGTATTGTTGCGCATCTGCCGGCCTTTACAGGCTTTTTGCTGAAGGAGATTTTCTTTGTGCTGAAATCAACAACTATTGCAAGATTTTTGAGTACATCCATACCAAGGACGCCGTCCAGTTTTTTTCCATTGAGCGTAATAAACTTACTAAGGTCGCGACGGGTAATGCGCATATTGCTAAAGGAAACATTGGCCACCGAAAGACTTTTTACATTTAGCAAATCAATAGGTTCTTTGCCTGCGGTGCCTATAACGGTATCGTGCTGAAGCACAGGTAATTTCAATAGGGTAGCAGTGTTCTTGTCAAGTACAGATATGTTAGCTCCTGTGTCCATAAGGAACAGCAGACCATTTTTGTTATTCACTTTTATTCTTACAAAAATGAGCGACTCGCTATATAGAAAGCTAATGGTAGTGGCTGCTGCGGCAAATGCATTGATACAAGAGCACGTGAAGATAATAACACTTAATAGTGCGAAACGTAAAGTTGCTATCATGGGCATTGAATTGTAAACTCTTATTTGCCTGAAGCCTTTTTCAGGCTATCGATGTTGATATTGCAGCCCTTTGTATTTGCTTCATCAGGTACCGCATTTTTTTCAGTCGATTTCACTACTGCAAAATGTCCTTTCTCCAGCTTAGTATCTTTCCCGAAAATTGTTATTGCAAGTGCGCCCACTTCATTAGCGCGTTGCTGTCGTGCGGCATCATCACCGTTATAGAGTTTATCGTCCCATATTACTACACTAAGGTCTGTATGATATTTTACGCCTACTGTTACCTGGCTGGTATTTGCATAGATTTTCAATACTGTGTCCTGCATGCGCGCTATCTGGGGCATGTTCGATTCTTCCTGATCATTGCAGGCAGATAAGAAAATGAGCGTAATAAATGATAATAGTGCAATGTTTCGTAGTAGCATGAGTAGTAAGTGTCTTTCAAATTTATTGAATTATTGCATCGCTTGCTTTGATTTATTTTTAACAGATAACAGAGAAATAAATTTCAAAAAAACTTTGTTGCTAAATTTCTTTGCTTACCTTTGCACTCCCTTCGCGGGAATGCTCTTACAGTATTGGAAAACACACTTAAATAAAAAAGAAATTCTTCTAAAATTTTGTGGTTGTAAAAAAGGTTTTTACCTTCGCACTCCGCTTCAAAAACGAGGGTAGTTCTTAAAAAGATTTTCGCTTGTTTTAATGCAAACAGTTTCTAAAAATAATTTTTAAAAATTGTTTTGCGGAATGAAAAAAGACTTCTATCTTTGCGCTCCCTTAGCGAAAGAGAGATAACGAAAGGGTAACAAAAAGTTCTTAAAGAGTTAATAAAAGTGAGATGTACTGCGGGTTAGAGGCCCGGTAAAAAAGGTTCAAATCCTTGAGGTATAGCAAGATGAGGCGGGCTTATTTTAGGATAGGCGATAAAGCTTCGATGTTCTTTGAAAGATTGGGAAAAATAACAGCATGTAAGAATGAAGTTTCTTACAGCAGGTAAATTTTAGCGTAACTAATAATTAAGTTACACGTCTAATTTCCGAAAATAACGCATAACACGTTAGAGTCAAAAAATTAGTCAGTGAACAAAATCTCATTTACAATGGAGAGTTTGATCCTGGCTCAGGATGAACGCTAGCGGCAGGCTTAACACATGCAAGTCGAGGGGCAGCACAGATAGCAATATTGGGTGGCGACCGGCAAACGGGTGCGGAACACGTACGCAATCTACCTTTATCTGGGGCATAGCCCGAAGAAATTCGGATTAACTCCCCATAGCATATTTTGATGGCATCATTAGAATATTAAAACTCCGGTGGATAAAGATGAGCGTGCGTCCCATTAGCTAGTTGGTAGGGTAACGGCCTACCAAGGCGACGATGGGTAGCTGGTGTGAGAGCACGACCAGCCACACGGGCACTGAGACACGGGCCCGACTCCTACGGGAGGCAGCAGTGAGGAATATTGGTCAATGGACGCAAGTCTGAACCAGCCATGCCGCGTGAAGGATGAAGGCCTTCTGGGTTGTAAACTTCTTTTATCTGGGAAGAAACCCCTGATTTCTATTAGGGCCGACGGTACCAGATGAATAAGCACCGGCTAACTCCGTGCCAGCAGCCGCGGTAATACGGAGGGTGCAAGCGTTATCCGGATTCACTGGGTTTAAAGGGTGTGTAGGCGGGTATTTAAGTCAGTGGTGAAATCTCCGAGCTTAACTTGGAAACTGCCATTGATACTATTTATCTTGAATTCTGTTGAGGTGGGCGGAATATGTCATGTAGCGGTGAAATGCATAGATATGACATAGAACACCGATTGCGAAGGCAGCTCACTAAGCAGACATTGACGCTGAGGCACGAAAGCGTGGGGATCAAACAGGATTAGATACCCTGGTAGTCCACGCCCTAAACGATGATTACTCGACATACGCGATACACAGTGTGTGTCTGAGCGAAAGCATTAAGTAATCCACCTGGGAAGTACGACCGCAAGGTTGAAACTCAAAGGAATTGACGGGGGTCCGCAC
>JAFDXS010000319.1 GCA_018267795.1 Bacteroidota bacterium
AGGAAAATGCTTGACCATGCGCAGCATAACGGGTAACTTGGCCTTGATCTCCTGCGAGCGACTGCCGGGGAGTATGGCTATAATTGGTTTATCTGATACGGGTGTAACAGGCACTTCGTTCTTTTCGTGGCTTACGACCTCTATGAGCGGGTGGCCAACGTAGTGGGCATCGTAATCCCATTTCTTATAAAAATCGACCTCGAAGGGGAGGATGACGAGGAGCAGATCGACATCGCGGCGAATCTTTTCTACGCGCTTTTCCTTCCATGCCCATACCTGCGGAGAGATATAATACACTATACGTATGCCTTCTTTCTTAGCCCACTCGGCTATGCGCATGTTGAAACCGGGATAGTCGATAAGGATGAGCACATCGGGCTTGTAGGCGCGTATATCCTGCTTGCAAAACTCTATGTTGCGGTATATGGTGCGCAGGTGCATGAGTACCTCTACGAAGCCCATAAAGGCAAGCTCGCGATAGTGCTTTACGAGTGTGGCGCCTGCGGCCTGCATACGGTCGCCACCCCAGCAACGTATATCCGCATTGGTGTCCTGCTCATGCAGCGCCTTAATAAGGTTGCTGCCATGTAGATCGCCACTTGCCTCCCCTGCTATAATATAATAACGCATCTGCCGAACAGATTAAAATGTCTATTGCCAGACAAACTTAAGCAGAATAATGAGCACACCATAAAGAATAGTGGCCGAGAGAATGCCGCGGGCGGTATAGTCGAGCCGCTTGCTGGTATAAAAAATAAATGGAATAAGATTGAGTATGAGGCTAAGTGTTAAAACTTTAGCGCCGAGGTCGTGCTGCTGCAATAGGGTATGCAGGTACTGAGAAAAAGTATTACCGTTATGAAACCATGCGAAATACATGATGACAAGGCCAATCATTGGAAAAATGAGCCCTAAAACAAAACCAAGAAAAGGTACATTACGTTTCATAGCAGTTAAAAATATGCC
Organism: Bacteroidota bacterium; assembly: GCA_018267795.1. Classification (GTDB taxonomy): domain Bacteria; phylum Bacteroidota; class Bacteroidia; order Chitinophagales; family Chitinophagaceae; genus SZAS-30. Next base: position 967 of record JAFDXS010000319.1, read on the forward strand.
GCAATATACAAAGTCAATAACGCATTTTATGCATAAAATAATGAAAGCCTTACCTTTGCCAGCAACTAAATGAAAACACTGGTACATGAATTTCCCATTAACTAATATTCCGGAGCGTACACAGAAGCCAAGACAGTATGGAACCACCATGGTGATGGACAAGGGCATGGGCCTGGCTGGGGTACGTGATTTCCTTTCTGTAGCGGCACCATACGTAGATATAGTGAAGCTGGGCTTTGGGACGAGCTTTGTGACGGAACACCTGAAGGAAAAGATAGCGATATATAGGGAGCATGGCATACCAGTGTATTTTGGCGGGACATTATTTGAAGCTTTTTTAATACGCAACCAATTTGACGACTATGTGAACGTGCTGAAGGAATATGGGTTGGAGCATGTGGAAGTATCGGACGGCAGCATAACAATACCGCATGTGGAAAAATGCGGCTATATAGAGAAACTGGCAAAAAATTTCACAGTACTGTCAGAAGTGGGATCGAAAGATGCTACACATATAATACCGCCCTATAAGTGGATAGAGCTGATGAAGGCAGAGCTGGAAGCGGGATCGACCTACGTGATAGCTGAGGCGCGCGAAGCGGGCAATGTGGGTATATATCGCGGCAGTGGTGAGGTGCGCGAGGGCCTGGTGCAGGAAATACTGACACAGATACCATACAAGCAAATAATATGGGAAGCACCGCAAAAGGCGCAGCAGGTGTACTTCATGGAGCTGCTGGGCGCTAATGTGAACCTGGGCAATATAGCACCTGCTGAGGTGATACCTATGGAAAGCATGCGTGTCGGACTGAGAGGCGATACCTTTCACCTGTACCTGAACAAGCCGGAGACTACTACCTCTACTAATCACAGATAAGCGACAGAGCTAACAAATATTTAAATGCCCCCGCGAATGCGGGGGCATTATATTTTATATATTCGTAGCTATGAGTGCAGCGTTTGGTATAATTGGGTATCCCCTATCACATTCTTTTTCTCCTGCTTATTTCAGCAAAAAATTTGCAGCACAGCGTATTGATGCTACCTATACAGCTTATCCATTGCGCACTGTTGGCGAATATCCTGCGCTGCTGAAAATACATCCTGAATTGCTGGGGCTGAATGTGACGCTGCCGTACAAAGAGACTATAATATCTTACCTGGATGAGCTGGATGATACTGCACGCGGGATAGGCGCGGTGAACTGCATACATATAAACGATGGCGTGCAGAAGGGATATAATACTGATGCCATAGGTTTTGAAAAAAGCCTTTTGCCCTTGCTGCGCAATCACCATATTGAGGCGCTGATACTGGGCACTGGTGGCTCGTCGAAGGCGGTGGCTTATGTGCTGCGCAAGTTGGGTATTTCTCATACTAAGGTATCCCGCAAGCCGAAGGGTAATATGCTGGGATATGAACAGCTAAGTGTGGATGTGATGCAGCGACACAAGCTGATAATAAATACTACCTCTGCAGGCATGTACCCTAATATGAATGATGCACCTGCAATACCATACAAGCTGCTGGACAAAGAATGCCTGCTGTATGACCTGATATATAATCCTGCGGAAACGAAATTCCTGGCGCTGGGTAAGGAGCAAGGGGCCACAATAAAGAATGGCTACGAAATGCTGCAGCTACAGGCCGATGCCAGCTGGGAAATATGGAACAGGAAATAATCCCCTAACCTACGGTATAATACACACAGGTGGTGAGGAAGTCGCGCACATAAGGTATGGCTGATATGAAGCCAAACTGCTTGCGCGGCTGCAAACCAAACTTGTAGCGGTATATGGGATTGATGAGGTAATGCTGCTTGTTCATCACCTTGAGGCCGCTCTTGCGCATTATTCTTTCGAAGCGCTCTATGGTTATCTGCGTGTCTTTTATCTCCATCATTTCCTGTATCACGTTGGGGTCTTCGCCGGCCATCTTCAGGATGCCTTTGTATATGAAGCGTGGGAGGATGTGATAATAAGGAACAACACTAGTAAGCTTCTTGCGACATACCTGCTGGTGACCACCAAAAGGCATATACCAGGGAGGGAAGCCGAAAAATATTTGTCCGCCGGGCTTGAGGAAGCGTTTGAGGTAGGGTACAAATTGCTCCTGCTGTGGTACGTGCTCTATTACATCTTTAAGAATGATGACATCGAAGGAGGCTTCGTATTTGGCGAGGAAATCTTCGTCGTATATATTCTTGCACAGAAATTCTGCTTTACCTTCGGCTACTTCTTTAGCAAGGAAATCTTTAGCAAGGTTTATTCTTATTTCGCTGAGGTCCACGCCCAGGCAACTGCAACCTTTCTCTATAAACGGCAATAATACACCGCCCTCGCCACAGCCTACTTCCATTACGCGGGTGCCGGGTACTATAGGCTTTGTCTTTGCAATAAATGGCAATACATACTCTCTTGAATTCTCCACCTGCTGGTCAAAACGCACTCTGTCATCTTTATGCTGCTTAAGGGCCATGTAATTCTTTTATAGCTTTAAAGTTACTTTTTTAGTTCTTTCTGTTCGCTTTGCAAAATAGCAAGTTGTTTCTTAATACTCTCATCATGTATCTTTTGATAGATATCTATGATGAATTCTTTTGAGAGCAGCAGGCTTGCGGCACGCTCTCCGCGTGTCTCTACTATTTCGCGCCAGCGGTCGGGCTGGTAGGCGGTCATGTTGCATTCCTTTTTCACCAGGCCCATGCGTTCGCTTAGCTCCATGCGGCGGGCTATAAGGTCTATGATCTCGGTATCAAGGCTATCCATCAGCTGGCGCAGGTATTCAAGCTCGGTGAGCTTGCTCATGT
>JAFDXS010000031.1 GCA_018267795.1 Bacteroidota bacterium
GGCACTACACCTATCATGCTGCGCACTTCCTGGGTTTCCTTTATAGCGTCTTTGCCTAATAGTTGCACGTTACCTTCATCGGGCATTATCAGGCCGCACATTATATTTATAGATGTGGTTTTGCCGGCACCGTTTGGCCCCAGCAGTCCCACCACCTGGTTCTTTTCCACCTTCAGCGACAGCCCGTTTACAGCAGGCGTCAGTGCACCTTTATACTGTTTATAAAGGTTGTTTATTTCTATAGCATACGGCATTTCGCTATGTATAATACTATTCTGTGTAGCCCAGTTCTTTTACAAGTGATGCGGGTAGCTTAGGCAATTCATTTCGCGGCAATAAATAGGAGGTAAGTTCTGCCAGTTCTTTAAATATATAATGACTGTCAGCTGCAGAGCGTAAATAGTCTGCGCCGCTGCTGCCACCGGTTCCCACACGCTTGCCTATTGTGCGCTGCACCATATGTATATGCCTGTGGCGCCACATAGACAGCATTTCATCTATTTCAAGCAGGGTACTCAGCAATTCGTAAGGCAGGTGCAGTAGTGGGTGATCGCGATATAGCATTATAAAAAGCGCATTCCTGTTTGCATCTGCACTTAGCTTTCTGCCTGCCGGGTATTCGGCATCATTTAAGAATAGCAGGTCAAATGTTTTAATGTTTTGTTTTTCTCCTTCCTGCAGGCTGTTTACGTATGCATTCCGGTAGCTTTGCCAGAAATCACTATTGTCTTCTGCTTCATTCCAGTAGTTCTTGTCCTTTACAAATGGCATTCTTTCCAGCCAGTTGTTTATCAGCACTATCAGCGATTGCTCTTCTTCTGCCTTCTTTATTATATCCACGTCTTCCGGCTTCAGCTGGCTCAGGTAATATCCTTTTCCAAATCTTTGCTCATAGCCAAGTCCTAATGCCGCTTCTATTATCTTAAATTGTATGCTTTGAAACCCTGATGCCGGTTTCAGTAGATCACGAAAATCCAGGAAGTCCAGCGGGGTCATTGTTTCCAGTATTGTCATCTGGCTTACCGCTATATTCAGTATGCTGCATATTCTTTTTAGCCTGTGCACACTATTATATATATCGGGTGCATTGTTGTGTATATTCGGCTGCTTGAAGATGCCTCTTACTATATTTAATTCATGTATTATTTGTTTAAACCACAGCTCATATGTCTGGTGAATGATAATAAAAAGCATTTCATCGTCGGCGCGTATGCCTTCTTTGCTGCTCTCGGGTTGTTGTGCGTTTAGTATTTTATTAAGCTGTAGATATTCGCTGTAGTAAACAGGGGGTCTTTCTTTCTTTTCCATCGCGGAAAGTTAATAAATGTTCCAGCAAGGAGGAAATCTATTTGATTTTTCCCAGTCGTATATGCAATGGAAATTGCACTTCCTTTTTCTCATCTGCAGGCCATTTCGCATACAGGTCCTCACGTATTAGAGCTACAGGGTCTTTGCCTTCTTTTTCCATATAGTGCTGCACTCCCGACCACGTTCCCAGGTAACCCAATACTTGCTCGCGGTCCCAGTATTGCAGTATTGAAAATTTTGGCGTTTCTATTTCTTCAAAAGGGAAAGGTATAGTAGCATATCCATTATCCACCAGTTTTCTTTCCTTATCCCAATATTTATACGTGATATCATAATACAACCGGTCAATGATCTTATCTATCTCCGGTGATATGCGCAGCAGGGTATAAGTCCACACTGCTATTATTGCATCTTTTGTAGATACTCGTTTCATTTCATTATTAAAGGCAGGTATATCAAACCAATGTATGGCCTGTGCTACAGTTACCAGGTCTATGCTGTTTGCTGCAAAGCTTGTTTGCTCCGCACGTTCCTTTCTATATATAATGTTTGCTCTCTTTTCAGCCAGTGCCAGTTGTTTATCGCTTATATCTGTTGCATATACTGTAGCAAATTTTTCAGCCAGCTTCACCGCTGCTTGCCCGTTACCTGTGCCACAGTCCCAGGCGGTATTAAAATTGCTCACATACTGATATATGAAATCAAACAATGCATCGGGCGGGGCAGGGCGGAAGGATGCATAGCTGGATGAATGGCTTGAGAAGTTATCTTTTATTTCCTTCATGGCTAAGGGGAGATGTATCCTATAAAATTAATGCATCTTTCTGTGATGGTCTTAGTGCTATTAATTACTTTTAGGTCTTTGTTCCTGATAATATGAAAAGTAAATTTCTCCCAACAATAGAAGAAGCTAAACTGAATGAAGTAGTCGCTTCAGGCAATCAATTAGATCTGTATGATTTATTGGTACAGCCCCTGCATGAGGAAATGTATAAACGTCAAACCTTCGAGTTTATGAACGAGCTATCCGAAGGGCAACAACTCCTGTTATCCTACGACTATGTACAGACCCAGGTGCTGCAGGGCGGCTTTATTCAGTTTATACAAAATGGTTATGTGAGCCTTCTATTATCTCTGCCCGGTTGGCTGGAGGATATAGGTGCTAATGATATGTCTAAGGTAATTGATGATGTTTTAAAAGTATATGTGTTAAACCGTGAACGTCTCGATGCCGAAACAAGTGTAGAAGATTTTGCAAAACTCTATAATGAATTCACAGAATTTGAAATATTAGATAAAGAATTTGCTGAGCTAAATGATGAAACCATTCAGCAGATATTGGACTATGCCCTGGAAGCTATAGAAGATTTTGCTGTTGTAAAATAGTTTGAATTTTAAATTCAAATTTATAATGTAAATAATTAAAAATCAGTTGTATAGTTTAAAAATGAAGATTACTTTAGTGTCATTTTTTCTCTTTTGTTCAGTATGCTCAATGGGGCAGGTAGAATATTTTAAGCCTAAGGAATACGTTTTGGAAAGCATCGATTCTATATCTACTTCCAGTAAATTCTTTTTTGTATTTTCTTCAGATAGTACTACTACCGTTAAGGTCTATTCAAGAAAAACTCCTGCTGAAAAATGTTTAGGAGAAAAGATGGTATTGAATAATAAATATAAATTAACGTTATTTGTTTCCGGTAGTGTAGAAATCAATAGAGATTCTATTATTGATAGCAAATTGAGCTTTACTGAAAATAGCACAGTTAGAATCCATGAACATAAACCGCTCTTTCGTGCAAAAGAGATTCCTTGCAATGACATATATAATTTAAGGCTAACAAAATAATTATTCACTTCAGTCCCTTAACTACCATTGTTAAAACTAATATCCTTATCTTATTTATAATCCCAATCACATCTTTAAAATGCTTACCTTTGCAACTCCTGAAAAATCGGGTAGAGGCATCCCGGTTTCTTGCATTTTTTACTATTTGAATTTTTTATTTTCTATATGATTTTTGTTAATAATGTATCGCTGCGTTATGGTAAGCGTGTGCTGTTTGAAGATGTAAACCTGAAGTTCACTGAAGGAAATTGTTATGGTATCATCGGTGCCAATGGTGCTGGTAAATCTACATTCCTTAAGATAATTTCCGGAGAGATCGACCCTTCCACCGGTAGAGTTGAGATTTCCAAAGACCAGCGCATGAGTGTGCTGAAGCAAAACCACTATGAATTCGACGAGATTACAGTACTTGAAACTGTAATGCGTGGCAATTCCCGTCTTTATGATATCATGAAGGCTAAGGATGCCATCTACGCAAAAGAAGATTTTACTGAAGAGGATGGTATAAAAGCTGGCGAACTGGAAGCGCAGTTTGCCGAAATGGATGGCTGGAATGCGGAAAGCGACGCAGCTATGCTGTTAAGCAACGTGGGCGTGAAGGAAGAGTTTCATACAAAATTGCTAAAGGAGCTGGACGGTAACCAAAAGGTGAGGGTACTCCTTGCCCAGGCATTGTTCGGCAACCCGGATATCCTGTTGCTCGATGAACCTACCAACGATCTGGATCTGGAAACTATAGCCTGGCTCGAAAACTTCCTGGCCGACTATGATAAGATTGTACTCGTGGTTTCCCACGATCGTCACTTCCTCGATACGGTATGTACCCATGTGGCCGATATCGATTTCGGAAAAATCACCATATTTACGGGTAACTATTCCTTCTGGTACGAATCAAGCCAGTTATTATTAAAGCAGAGATCCGAAAGTAACCGCAAGGCTGAAGATAAAATACGCGAGCTCCAGGAGTTCATTGCCCGTTTCTCGGCCAATGCCTCTAAGTCCAAGCAGGCTACCAGTCGTAAGAAAGCTTTGGATAAAATTAAGCTGGAAGATATGAAAGCTTCCAACCGTAAGTATCCAGCTATCCTGTTCAACAACCAGGTACGCGAGGCTGGCGACCAAATATTAGAAGTAAAGAACTTATCTAAGTCACTGAATGGCGAGGTGTTATTTAAGGATATCAGCTTCGACCTAAAGCGTGGACAAAAAGTTGCGGTATTATCATCTAACTCTTTGCCAACCAGGGCTTTTTATCAAATACTTTCAGGCGAAGATAAAGAATATGAAGGCATGTTCAAATGGGGGGTTACTATTACACCTACATATTTACCTTCTGATAATTCAAGCTTTTTCGAGAATAAAGACCTCAATCTTATAGACTGGCTGCGTCAGTATTCTGAAGAAAAAGACGAGACGTTTATTCGTGGCTTCCTGGGCCGTATGTTATTCTCTGGCGAGGAAACATTAAAGAAATGTACAGTGCTTAGCGGGGGAGAAAAAGTTCGTTGCATGCTCAGTCGCATGATGATGTTGAAGGGTAACTTCCTTTTGCTGGACGAACCAACCAACCACCTCGACCTGGAAAGCATCACTGCGCTCAATAATGGTATGAAGGATTTCAAGGGAACTTTCCTTTTCACCACACGAGATCATGCGCTTGCACAGTCAGTAGCTGATCGCATACTCGAAATTACGCCTAATGGCTTGATAGACAGGGAAATGAGCTTTGACGAATACATGGATAACGAAAGGGTAAAGACTCAGCGTAAGGAAATGTACGGCACTGTATTAGCTTAATAGCTTGTTTCTTAAAATATAATGTAAAAATAGCGCTCCCAATGGAGCGCTATTTTTACATTATGTATATTAGTTTTTCAGCACAGGAAGTATTATCCTCGAGGCATGTTCCTTATCATGGTATATCCTGATCTTTGATTTCACAAAATCTTTATCGCTGCAGGTATATATATTCACAAATTGCTGCGGGTTTCTGTCCACCAGCGGAAACCAGGTACTTTGTATCTGCACCATCAGCCGGTGGCCTTTTTTAAATACATGCGCCACATCGGGCAGTTTATATTTCACTTCAGTTATTTCATCCGGTACAAAGGCTTCTGGTTTTTCAAAGCTGTTCCGGTATCGTCCACGCATCACTTCGCCGCGCACCAGCATTTGGTAACCACCCATAGGGTAATTATTTCCATTGCCACGACCATTTATCTTATCATCATATTTAAAGTTGTCCGGGAATACATCTATTATTTTTACTATAAAGTCTGCATCGGTGGTCGAGATGGATGTAAACAGGTCGGCAACTATAGGTCCTGCCAATGTCAGGTCCTCAATTAGCGTATCCGTCTGGTACACCAGCACATCCGGCCGGCGACTTGCAAAGCGTTGGTCATCGGTCATATATTCCCTTGTTCTCTTAAAGTGAACATCCTCTGTATAGGGCACCGGCTTGGCCGGGTCACTTATATAATAGTCGTAAGCATCAGTTTCGTTAGGTTTCTTAAATGAAAGATTATCAGCATTTTGAAGATAAATTGATTTATTCACTTCACCTATTGGTGGCCATTCCCCAAAGCTATGCCACTGGTTCTCGCCACTAAAGAATATAGTGGCTTTCTTTATATCATCTATATTTCCTTTACCTTTCAGGTAGTAGTTAAAATAGGGTACCTCTACATGCTCCTGGTACCATTCCGAGGTATTGGAGCCAAAGCGTATATTGCCCAGGTAGGCACCGGCATCCCGGTACCAGTATCCATGTGCCCAGGGACCGATTACTATTCTGTTGGTATTGTGTGCTTTCTTGTCTATAGCTTTAAACAGGTTCCATGCACCAAAGCAATCCTCGGCATCAAACAGTCCGCCAACTTCCATGGTAGCCATGCTGTCTGGTATATGCTGCACAAAGTTGCGGGTATTGCGTGCCTGCCACCAGTCGTCATAGTTAGGGTGAGCATATAGGTCCTTCCAGAATTGAATACTGTCACCCATTACCTTGGCGAGGTTGTTCAAACTACCAAACCCTAAATAAAACTTGTAATTATCCTTTGTATAATACTGAAATTCAGTTGGTCCTGTAGTTGTTGGTTTAGGCCTTGGTTTGCCAAAGAAGTTATAGAAATTGAATGCGTCCATTTCCATAAAGGCACCGTTATGGTGAAAATCGTCCCCCATAAACCAGTCCGTCACAGGCGCCTGCGGGCTCACTGCCTTTATCGCCGGATGCGCTGAAAGGGCAGCCATTGTACTATAAAATCCGGGATAAGAACTCCCGAAAATCCCAACTTTGCCATTATTGCCGGTAACATTCGTCAGTAGCCAGTCTATAGTATCATAGGTATCACTGGCTTCATCTATATCCTTTTTCGTTCTTTTGTCCTGGTTATACGGCCGTATATCTTCAAAATTGCCTTCGCTCATCCAGCGGCCACGCACGTCCTGCAGTACTATTATATAGTTTTCCCGCAGGTAATCCATCCAGTGCATAGTCCAGAGCGCTCTAAATGTATCATTGCCATAAGGAGCTACAGAATATGGCGTACGGTTTATCAGGAACGGATGCTTTTCTTTTTTGTCCTTAGGTATATACAGGGCAGTGTACAAGCGCACGCCATCTCGCATCGTTATGTACACATCTTTCTTTGTATAGTTTTTCAGCACCCAGGCAGAGTCCGCTGAAGTATTTCTGCCAAAAGCAAAAAAGGGTAGTAACAGCAAGAGAACGGCAATCAGTTTCTTCATTATACGGCAATTTGCCAATAAATGTAAAGCATCAGGCCTTAAGAAGCTATACCCCTAATTCCATAATTATCCTACTTAACATAATGTAAATTATAGAACAAATTCATACTTTATATTTTAATGATATGGGAAAGTTTTTTAGGAATGCAATCATTTAATCAAATAATTTCTCTAAGATCAGCTTTAGTAACCCATTTAGCAACCAGATAAAAATGGCAGAAACAATTCCCCCTAAAACTGCTAAGAACACTCTATAGCTAAAAATCCGCAATTTGTTACTTGTAACGCACTACGATACTAAAATTCTATTTCTACCGTTAAACCACATCTAACCATTCTTTCTCCTTGAATTAAGGGTCATAAAATATTAAAACAAAATTTGGATTGATTTTTGCTCCAATACAATAATCTAACAATCATTTAACCAATATCCTAAAGTTTATGAAGCACTTAACCTATCTATTTATCGCGGTATCTGTTTTATCACTTGCTGCCTGCAAAAAAAGCAATGATACCAATCCGATTCGCTATGGCTATTCTAGTAATGTATATACCTATAAAGGGAATATGAATGATGACCAAATAGCACTCATTCCCTCAAACAGTAATGCTACCGTTACATTAAAATATAAAGGCATATCCTTTAGTGCTACCTCCGTAAGTTTCACTTCCGGTCAGCAAATGGCTATATACCATTTATCGATCGCAACAAATGGACAAATAATAGCATACGGAGATCTGCATGTCCCGGCCTTATACTTTGCTAATGGATCTCTTTTACCTGCTCCTGTTAGCTCTTATATTGGTCTCTATATTACTGCTCCGTCTTTTATCACGTTTGCACCTGGCAGTATATTCGAAAGCGGCAAATACACGCTGGCTGCTAATTAAATTTCATTAGCATTTTTGTTTTAGGCCAGCCCCTCAGCTGGCTTAATTTTATTATTTAATTATAACTTTTAATTGAAAGTTAATAATTATATTTGAAATTTAATCTTACGATTAAAAAACGGCTATGTATATACATGCTTATTTGTTACCTTTGCAGCATGCATCTGATAAAGGTATCTCCTGCTATTGACAAATTTTATACATACGGCGATCTGACTGAAGACAGTGTTTTAGAAACCCAATACGATTATCAGCTGGCACACCACCACCCTAAGCATAAGTCTTTTTTTATAGTTTATTCCTCCTCCACTTGTAAGTCTGGTAATAAAGCTTTGATCATTTTCAATGCGCACGTCACCATCCAGTTCGATACTGCGCCTCATATACCCACCGTAAATGATCTCCTGGAATTAACAGATATTGCCGTAAAAGAGCTAAACCAGCTATTGCAGCAGCAGCTTCCGGGTCTCAGTATCGGGCCCCTAAATTCAATAAACACCATCAAGCTCCTATCCGGTTGCATTGCAACAGCCTACCCCCGCTAAGCCGTATTGATCCTTTTGTGGATATCTTAATTTGGAATCCCCTTGTTAATAATAGTACCTTGCCAAATGCTCAGTCCAATCGGGCACCGTCATTTCGAACGAAGAGAGAACTTTCTCATCGAGTCCTTTGGAAAGATAGAAGGATCGAGATAAATCTCTTGAGCCTATGCAATTAGCTCCATCAAAGCTAATCTGCAACAAGTTCTTTGACATACTGTAAACCCAACCTATCGCGTCATCGCGAGGCACGAAGCGATCTCACGTAATGAGAGTAAGCTTCATGAAAAATGCACACTTTCTTCTACTAACTACTTTTTACTTTATACTTTTCCAAATGCGACATTTTTGCGACATTTTTGGGTAGTTCTGCCCGTCAATGTTACTTTTCATAAAAGTATAATAAAACAACAGTAGCAAGCCTTTCAGGAGATTCTCATGCAGGAAATGTTCCAAAGAAAAATTCCCGCAGGAATGTCACATTATTTATCTGCAGCACCCCCCAATTTTAATTTTGACTTTTAAATTTTGAATTAGTTAATGCTTCACCTGCTTGCTGATAGACATGATAAGATTCGCAATGGCCAGGACTAATAGCCCTAAAGAAATGACTAAAGCTATTCGCTTCAGGAGTACTTGTGACTTTTTTTTGTTTTCCATAGAATGGGTGAGCTAATGAAATATATCGCAAATTAATGAATAATTCCTGAGCTAAAATAGTATAGCCCGCCGTAAAGCGGGCTTATACTCTTCATCTACACCTAACTATTCAGACTAACAAACTTAGTTGGCAGTTTTGTACACCATGTTTTCAAGCGCTATTGTATATACACCATTGCTATGAGATATATGGAATGTGGTAGGATAGTATGCAGAAGTCGCCACTTTGCTTGGCTGTGGTATCGCTCTGCTGTAGTCTGTTATGCTTTTCAGGTAGCTGTAGGCCACCATCGGTTCTTCAAAGGTTACCTTGCCATTGTAGCTGCCATATATAAAGGTCTGTGTGAAGGGTTGCCCATGCAGTTCCGGCGAGCTTACATCTATCCAGTGCGATCCCATTTCTGCCTCTCCGCCACCCGGGTTTATATACCCTGTAGGCAAATACCCTGTTGATGGATAGTTTTTAAACGCGTTGCTGTCCACTGTATATTCTGGTATCTGCTTGCGCTCTGCTGAGCTTATATAGTAAAAGTGAAAGTCAAAATGCGGCACTGTATAGATCCCTGCAGGTGGGTGCCCATGCGGATTCCAGTCTATTACAAAGTGTTTGAAGATCGTCTTTGCCGCTTGCGATGGCAGGGATAATTCAAATTCATTGTCCATTCCCATGGCATTCGTGTCCAGGCCTTGCAGTGCATCTTCGCTTAGGGTCATACCCACGGCTACCGGGTTGCCTTTGTCGTCGGTCTTTGTCCAGGCGTATGCTTTACCATTGCCCATTTTCACATCCGCTCCATTAAAGGTTCCTGATGCATTATTATCACTTTTCTTGCATGATGCCAGGCTCACTATTCCGGCCATCATTATTATGTACACTTTTCTCATTCTGGTTGTTATTAGTTGTGTTACTGTTTGGTTGTATGAATTAATGTTTTTCAAAAGCTATGATGCAGTTTGGTACGCGGTTCTCTACTGGTTTTATCGATTTCAGGTAGGCAAATATGGCTTCTACATCTTCATCTTTAACTTGCGTGTAGTTTTGCCATGGCATAGGCGGTAGCAACGGACGTGCTGCATCTATCCCCTTCGATTTGCCCTCCCTGAAGGCCTTCTTGAAATTCTCTATGGTCCAGTTGCCTATCCCTGTTCCATCTGGGGTCAGGTTAGCAGCATAAGACACGCCCCATGGCCCGGCAAATGCTGTGCCCTTACCGCAGAAGAATGCCCATTTACCGCTCTTCGCAGCTACCGTATCAAATGCCGGCAATGGTTGGCTGGCGTCGTAGCCGGAGAGCATGCGGTCCATATCTGGCATCGGTCCTTTATCTGTCATTTTTTTAGGTGTATGACAATCGTTGCAAGCCATTATAGTTACCAGGTATTCACCTCTTTTCACTCTGGTGGCACTATCCGGTTTTTCTGCATACGCAGTTTGCATTGCGTCTGCTGTAGTCTTTGTTTCCTGCTGCGCATCATTGTTGCAGGATACTGCAAGCAAAAGAACGGCTGAGGCAATAGCATAGATTACCTGTTTCATTTTCTGAATTAGATTTTTGATTTAATAATGAAATGTTTAATTAATAAGCAATTACTCCGGCGCCAGAGGGCATGCTTATGGGGTTATACTAGCTGAAGCATAGCAATTTTACCGCTCATCATGCTTATGCTTCTCAGTAGTATAGGTCGGAAAATTTTCCAATGTTCATCTGACCATTATTGGTTGCAAAAATAGAATTGCGGTTAACAATGCTACTCAGCCAAACGGTGGATTTTCTAACGGTGCTGTCTGAATGTATGAGTTCATCGCGCCCGGCGCCTGGGCATTTAGCTCATCTGGGTTTTATACTACCTGGAGCACATCATATGGTTTACCGCTCATCTCAAACATATGAGCCTCTGTAGTAATAAAGTTTTGGGGTAATGATCCTGCAAATTCCTTAAAGTCGCGAATGAAGTGTGCCTGGTCTGCGTATCCGCAATGGTAGGTCACATCAGCCCAGCTGAATTTATCCAGCTGCATCGCATATTCATAGGCCTTGCGAAAGCGTAATATGCGCATATATGTTTTAGGGCTCACGCCATATTGTTCTTTAAAGCTCCTTTGCAGTTGCCGGGTGCTCACGTACAGTTGCTCACTCAGCTTTTCTATAGATACGTTGCCTGTACAGTGGCGCATCAGCTTAGTGGCTTCTTCGAGGTAGTTACGCTGCTCTGTTATGTTTTTCAATTGCTTCAGCAGGAAGGTTTCCGCAATAGCAATCTTCTCTCCT
>JAFDXS010000320.1 GCA_018267795.1 Bacteroidota bacterium
GCCTTCATATAGCTCAAACTCAAGCAGGCGACAGTCTATAGTACTTGTGTAGAACTCAATCCTGCGTTTTGCTTTTAGCCCTATACGCTTTGCAAGCTCCAGGTTGCCTGTGAATACATAACCGTAATAGCCACCACATTTTTGCTTCATAAAGTCGCCAATGTGGGCATAGGTTTCTTCGAGCTCCGCAACCTCGCCCAGTCGCTCACCGTATTCGGGATTTACATACATTATGCCCTTTTCTCCTTGCGGCACTTCTGTCTTAGCGAAGTCGCATAAAGCAAACTCTATCATATCAGCAACGCCCGCAGCTATTGCATTTTTCTTTGCATTGGCTATAGCCATATCACTGTAGTCGGTGGCTATTATGCGCAAGCCCGGGACATCTTTTATCTGTGCATCCAGTAGCTCCATTTCTTTATCGTACACGCTTTCGTCATAACCCTGCAGGTGCATAAAGGCATAGTTGAGCCTGAAAAGACCGGGCCTTGTGTTGGTTGCAATAAGTGCAGCCTCTATAGCTACAGTACCAGAACCACACATTGGATTGATGAAAGGTGATACCCTATCCCAGCGTGTAGCCATGATAGTAGCTGCTGCCAATGCTTCCAGCATAGGCGCGCGGCCCGGTATTTTGCGATAGCCGTGCCTTGCCAATGAATCGCCGGAGGTGTCTATAAATACTTCGGCATCATCATTCTTCCAGAAGAGATGTACTACTGCACCACTAAGCTCAGCCCCGGTAGAAGGACGCTCGCCTGTCTTTTCGCGCATCCTGTCCACTATGGCATCCTTTACACGCAGGTTAGCAAACATGCTATTGTTGATACTATCGTTAAACACATTGCTGGTGACAGAGAAATATCCTTTATCAGGCAACAGGTTTTCCCAGGGATAGCCGTGCAGATTTTTGTAAATGTCGTCTGCATTGCGGGCCTCAAACTTCTTAAGGCTGTATAACACCTGGCTGGCACAACGCAGATTGAGGTTAAGCTTAATACAATCGTTAAGCGTACCGGTAAGCCTTACGCCTGTTACAAATGTTTCATCGATATCAAATCCTAGCTCCTTTACCTCCTGCTCTACATAAGGCGCGAGGCGCTTGTGGCAAGTAATGGTAATATTTCCTTTTTGTGTGTATAACGACATATGGCGGTAAAGATAAGGAAGAATGCAGGCCTATAAGGGTCCGAACACTTCATTTAATTTTTGGCAGTTACTATTTCATCGCATAGATTTGTATCAATTCATGCCAATACGCACAAACATACAAGCCACTTATTATTATTATTCTAAACGATACTGTTTGGAATAGAGGCTATTGTATTTAACCATATACTACCCGGTTCCAGACACAGGAGCCGGGTATTTTTTTGTCCATTTTTTCCAATCAAAAAACTTTAACCAATGCAAAGAAAAAAGCCCCTAGTGCAAGACTATGCTGCCTACACCACAGAAGATTTCCATGTATGGAGATTACTTTTTGAACGACAGATGGAGTTACTAAAGGACTATGCGAGCCCTCTGTACCTGAGCTGTATAGAAAAAGTAAATTTCAATGCCACTGAAATACCACACTTTGGCAAAACTAATGCGCTGCTGAAGGAACTGACAGGCTGGCAACTAAGCGTGGTACCGGAACTGGTGCCGCAAAAAGAGTTCTTCGAGCTGCTGGCGCAAAAGATATTCCCTGCTACATGCTGGCTACGTACGATGGCAGAACTAGACTACATAGAAGAACCCGACATGTTTCATGATGTATTCGGGCATGTGCCGCTGCTGGCGAATGAAGCTTACGCCAACTTTATGGAAGGCTTTGGCAAGCTTGCACTGCAGTGGATAGATGTGCCCGAAGCTATATCGCTACTGGGCAGGATATACTGGTTCACTATTGAGTTCGGATTGCTGGGCAATGGTGCGGATATTAATATATACGGTGCCGGTATTCTATCATCTATAGAGGAATGCCGCTCGGCTGTAGGTGTGCATAGCAAGAAATATGATTTTGACATAGATACTTTGTTAAGCACTACATACCGGACTGATGTGCTGCAAGACAAGTATTTTGTCATTGCATCTTTTGAGCAACTTTATGAAAGCCTGGCAGAAATTGACAAGATAGTTCGAGGCTATATTGATGTGGATATTATTCAAAAGTATGCTGCGCCGGTTGCCAAGTGATAATAACATGTGAGTTGCAGGCATTGTTTCCGGAAATTTCCGTTTTTTTCCGTTAAGGTAATAATTAATATTAGCCATGAGAAAGGGTTTTGAGTAAAATTTCCGGTGTACCGGAAATTTTGCCTGGCGGAAATTCCGGCGTGCGAGTCGAACGTTAGGGGTTACAGGTTTGTCAAAGAACTTCTATGCAGCTTGTTACATATACTCAGGAGATTCCTCACATTCGTTCGGAATGACGACCTTGATTATGCAATATAGCGCCGTTAACATGGCGAGTCCAAAAAAAGATATGCACATTTAGAAATTAAAAAGTAAAAAATCAAAATTTAAAAGGTACTTATTATGTGGGGGGAAGCGCTACTTTTATTTAATAGGAAGCTGGACGGGACATAAAATCGGGATATTTTTAATATAAGATGTTTTTTATTGGGTAATTTGTAATATAATTATACTATTTACTCACATTTTATCAAATTAATTCCTATCTTTGCACCCTGAAAAAGTGTGTTTATTATAAATAATTGATGCCAAATGTCTCATTTAACTGCTGAAAAAAAAGCTAACATCTTTAAAACCTTCGGGGCAAAAGAAAACAATACAGGATCTATAGAAGGCCAGATCGCTATGCTAACAGAGCGTATCAACCATATATCAGGACACCTGAAACAAAATAAAAAAGACTTCTCTACCAACCGCGGCTTGATGCAAATGGTAGGACGCCGCAAGCGCCTGCTGCAATATCTGAGCCATACCAACCTCGAGTCTTACCGCGGTCTGATCGAAAAACTTGGTATCCGCAAATAAGCGCTACCCACACAGCTATTCCCAACTAATACGGTTGGGAATAGTTTTTTATGAACATATATAAATATTAAATTATGGCTGCCAATCCCATTTCTGTTTCCTATAAATTAGGTGATGGACGTGAAATAAGCATTGAAACGGGCAAACTGGCCCGCCAGGCTGACGGCGCAGCAGTAGTACGTATGGGCAACTGTATGATACTGGCTACTGTAGTTGCAAACTCTGAACCTAAGCCCGGTCAATCCTTCTTCCCGCTGACTGTTGATTATCAAGAAAAATTTGCTTCTGCCGGTCGCATACCAGGCTCATTCTTCAAACGTGAAGGCCGCCTGAGCGACTATGAAGTGCTTATATCCCGTCTTATAGACCGCGCGTTGCGCCCTCTGTTCCCAGACGATTATTTTTGCGAAGTACAGGTTATTGTTACTCTTATATCATCTGACCCTGAAGTAATGCCTGATGCACTGGCTTGTCTTGCTGCATCTGCTGCGCTTGCAGTATCTGATGTACCTATACAGGAGATCATTTCTGAAGTGCGCGTAGCACGTATAGGCGGCGAATATGTTATCAATCCGAACCGCAGCCAACTGAAAGATGCGGATATGGATTTCATAATAGCTGCTACCGATAAGAACATAATGATGGTGGAAGGTGAAGCGAAAGAATGTAATGAAGCTGACCTCATCAGAACTATAGAACTAGGCCATGACGCTATTCGCACGCAGGTGAAACTGCAGGAAGAACTGCGCAGCAAGGCCGGTGTAACTGCTAAAC
>JAFDXS010000321.1 GCA_018267795.1 Bacteroidota bacterium
TCTATCTCCATTTTATATTCAAACTTCCCTTCAAAACGTGTTTTTTGCAACTCAATATAGGTCTTCAGCATTTCTATTTCCTCCGAAAGCGGAATATAGCGGTCCTGTGAGGATTTTAGGTACCCTCTTATAAGTCGAGAGAACTTGTTTACATGCACATAAGCATCATCAAATTTTCTCCTGTTTATAAAATACAAAGCAGCGCTAAGTGTATTGAATATAAAGTGCGGGTTGATCTGCGCATATACTGCACGCAATTCCAGCTCAGTCAATACACGCTTTTTCTCATTCGATCGTGCTACTATATAGCGCGTTAGCAAGACTATTACTAAAACAAAACCAATGAAAAGAAAAGCTCCGCAAATCAAAAAAACAATTATCCATCGTGTTGTTTGCCACCAATATGGCGCACGAAAAACATAGAAAACAACCCTATTGCTAACCCATCTGCTATCCTTCACAAGGCATTCAAATTTGTAATAATGGTTAGCCTTTAGGTTGCCAACAAATATTTCGCCAGTATTGCTCTGCTGCCAATCTCCACCCCCTTCTATGAAATACGAATATTGGACATTACCATTGCCAAGGGAATTAATTGCATCCAAATTTATTTTAGGAATACTTTGAGGTATTGTGATTGTATCTCCATATACAATGCTTCTTGGCAACGTAGCACTTGCAACTAATCTAAAGAAATTGGGAGTTGATGGTTGTATTAGCTTCCTACTTTTCAACAAATTATTTATCGGAAAATCAACAATCCCTTTATCAGTTGTGAGATATACAATTCCTGTATTACTCACCATAAAATCATACACTCTGCTATAGTTATCAATGTTTGCAGTTACTTGAAAATCACTTATAGAAAGTGGCCCATTAATATTTGCAAACGCAATTCCAAATTTTCCGGTTACTAGCAACCTGTTTTTATATACCTGCATGGATGCATCTGCAAGATTAAAATTACACTTCACATAACCAATGCGCCCTTTCTTTAGATTATACACAACAATCTTGCTATTATCCAGCAAGTAGATATTTGAGTATGAATCGGAAACAATTCCAAGAATATAGTTGACATCTAACTGTTGCAATAAACTACTATTGATATAAGTATATCTATTATTAACCGGGTTATAAATAGCCGCTTTATTAATATTGTTAAACAAGTATAGATTATCAGTCGAATCAAACCATATATTACTATAGTGCTCAACATCAAGCGTTGTAAGCTTTGCTGTTCTACCTGTAATTTCTGTAAATACCCAATCAGGATTCAGACTATACGATAGCCACATATTTTCATTTATCGGGTATAAATGACTAAAATTACCGAAGGCATTTTCCATTGCCTCTGCATCTGTTACCACCGGTGGTCTTAATATCTGCCTATACCTTTTTACGGTATCCAGCGAAAAGTAGTTTGCTATAGATTTATATCTTGTTGTTTTCACATTATAGATATATGTCCCTTTATCTGTACAGAAATAAACTTCGGAATCGTTTCTATAAACTATTTTGCGCGGGATATTATTTAAGGGGGGCCGTACTATTCTTATCTTTTGTGCGGCATTTAGTTCATAAACAATGCTTCGCTTTCCGTTCAACCAAAAGGACATACCATTACGCAATAGACCTATGCATTTTGAATCGAAAAGTTGGGTTAAACTATTATCTGGAGTAAACAAATTCAGATTAGAAAACCTTACCCATACCCCATCATTTGTAGTAGCGTACCATTTATTGCTTTGCTTATCAACGAAGTAATATGCTATTTGAGAGTTAATAGGCAATATATGTGTCGTCGATAATCTTTTGAAGGACTTGAAATAAAGGTCCACAGAATAAATCGCTTTGTTTGTAATAATAAATAGTGAATCATCCGCTACATACCTGACATACATTACTTCATCTTTTTCTCCACCAAGCTCACTGAAATATACACTTTTGAAAACACTGCTATTGCTATCGACAAATAAAATATGATCAGAAAACTCCGGTATGTTTAGGAGTCTTCCATTATAACATTCAATACCTCCATATCTGGAATTAAATGCCTGTATTGCGAAACTTATTTGTTTTGGGTAAAACCTGTAGCTACCATTAGAATAAGTGCTAAAAAAAATCTTATTATTATTAAAATTTCCAAGTACCAGCATAGCTTTTCCATCATCACTTAGCGCTCCCATATTTGGTCTGGGGCTCATTGTGTCTATATATATTTTTGTTAGTTTATCATTGCTATCTATAGTCACCAAAGGAGTCAGGTCACCCTCATGATAAAAAAACTTGACATTCTTTTTATCGTCAGACGTGAGACTAAATGGATGAATGGCTTTATCATTTGAGCTGATAACATTCACATATTTATCATTTTTTATGTATCCGATCTTATAAGAATGTGTACAAACCCACAGTCTTCCCATTTTATCAGGGTAAAGTTTCCAAACATCGTTTGATGGCAAACCATCTGCAATTGTGAATAATTTAAAACTGTAGCCATTATATTTTACTACGCCATTGTCCGTATTAAACCAGATGTAGCCATATTTATCTTGTGTTACGGCATAAACATTGTTTGAGGGAAGTCCGTTTTCAATACTAAAATGCCTCATTGATGTAGTATCTGCTACAGCAAATACTTTCAATGAAATAATTACAAATAGTACTAAAATCGGGTATTTGATCATTAAGTAAGGTAATAATTAACCTATAACCCTTAAAAATAAGCAATATTATATGCAAACACTAACACATAAAATAAAAGTAATTTTGCCTTGAAATTATAGCAGATGAAAAAGGATATAGCAGATCATAATGATATAGGATTGCTGGTAAATAGCTTTTATGATAAGGTAAGAGTTGATGCAGTTATTGGTTATATTTTCAATGACATTATTGGCGATGACTGGTCGCATCACCTGCCCATTATGTATCAATTTTGGGGAAGCGTTTTACTGAATACACCGGGGTATAGCGGCAATGTCATAAAAAAACATATAGACATTGACAAGCAAATTCCTTTGCAAAAAGAACATTATGATCGTTGGGTTGCACTTTGGACCGAAACAGTTGATAATCTATTTGAAGGTGAAAATGCTGCGCAGGCTAAAAACCGGGCAAATCTTATGATTCATCTCATAAGTATGAAAGTAGAAATGGCCAGATTGGGCAAAACAATTATTTAAAAATACTCAAATGCACTCCTTCACTATTACAGGTCAATTAATCGATATTTTTCAAAGGCGCATTTATCCTGCCGAGGTAATTGTAAATGATGGTATAATAAATGCTATCAAAGAAATTGACTCGGCTCCAGATCAATATTTATTACCTGGCTTCATAGATGCGCATGTACATGTGGAGAGCTCTATGCTTGTGCCCACGGCTTTTGCTCAGTTGGCGGTCATTCACGGTACGGTAGCTACCGTTTCAGATCCGCATGAGATAGCAAATGTCTGCGGTATGGCCGGTGTGCAATATATGATTGATAACAGCAAACAGACACCATTTAAATTCTTTTTCGGTGCTCCATCCTGCGTGCCAGCTACTGCATTTGAAACTGCTGGCGCTATACTCGATGCCAATGCAATAAAAGAACTGCTTAACACTGATGATATTTGGTACTTATCAGAAATGATGAACTATCCCGGTGTTCTAAATAAAGACCCCGAAGTATTAGCCAAAATAGAAGCTGCAAAAACAGCTAACAAACCTATAGACGGACACGCCCCTGGCTTAAAAGGTGAACT
>JAFDXS010000322.1 GCA_018267795.1 Bacteroidota bacterium
ATCCATAGCCTTCTGTAAAGTACCTAAGTAATGAAGTATAATAAAAAGGCGCAAAAGGAGGAGCGGAATTTATACTGTTGAAAAAGAAAGATGGATATTCATCATAAGGGTCAGTCCAGTCCGCACACGCATGTACTAATTCTTCCACACTTATAATAAGTAGAATGCTAATTGTAAATGCCGTAAATTTTTTCCAATTCATAGTTCGGGAAATTACTTAAAACTGTGCTGTCGCAATGAAAGAAAACAACACTTAGTGTGTGGTTCTTTATTTTATCAGAGGTAAATGTAGCGATACTCTTTAAATCATTAAAAGAAGAAGTTTCAATACGTACTTCATCAGCGGGCATAAAATGATAACCGCAATAGGTGGTATCTTTACGGCAGGTATATAGGTTATCTTCTTTCTGTTTGAAAAAGGATGTTTGTTTAATATTCGATGGAGTGACACCGCGCAAAATGCCCATCCATTTATTATTCCGGAACAGCAGGCACCAATCGAATAATGGTAATGCGATATCTAAAGGAAGCGGATAATTGTTTATATATTTCAGGTAATCTTTAGCATCGTCAACGTCAAGTATGGAGTTGTGGCTGCCGGGCTTTTTTATATCTCCCATATTGTAGCACATCAATAAGCCTTTATCCACAGGCGGTATGCCGTTATGTAATGTGTATTTTGCCTGGTGCATGCGTATCGTGCACGAGATCTGTCTGCCTTGAAAGAAGAGTTGCTTTTGTAATTGTTTTAATAAATTGAAATATTTCTCTTTGGTACTGCCTGTCCAGTCGCAATCTATTTGTATTTCATGCGGTTTAATGCTTGCCTGTATACATAGACCTTCTATTAGTTTATCAATACTATACGCCAGTCCGGATATGTTGCTATCAATAGTATTAATAAGAACCTGCTGGGTAATAAATAGTACCGGGGTATACTGAAATGAAGTATCAATTTTCTGTTGAAAGTTAATAGGTGCAAGTGGCTGTACCTGTTTTGTGTTTTTGTTCCAATCTAAATCACATAAGCGAATATATATTGAATGACAACCAAGGTCTGTTAGTCTTTTTAATTCATAAGGTGTTGGTTTATAAATGGTTTTCCAATAATAAAAGCCTTTGGCGACTTCGTGATGTGCCCTATTGCACGAAAAACAAAGAAAAAAAATACACAAATACACATAAGATAAGCGCCTTAAATACATAAAAAGCAAAACTTATTAAGAAAAAATATTGTTTATCAAAATGCGCTATGGTAGCGGCTTTTCGCTGTGAATTAATGAATTATAAAGCGTTTTAACAAATTTTAAATTGGGCGTGGCATGACCTTCTATAGATTAAAAGTGGATTAAATGATGAATGTTATGGATCTTAAAGATTTGAAGATTGGCAATTTGGTAAGTGTGAAGAATGAGATAGTGGAGGTGGTTGCTATAGACGCAAAAGAAGAAGAAACAGTCATAGGGATAAAATTTCCGGATGACAGAATACTTAACGGCACGCAAAGTGAATTGCATGTAAAGCCTATTAAGTTAACGAATGTTCCATTAAGGGAATATTGTGGATTTGACAAGGATGGGTATTGCAGGTTAGACTTTGATAAGTACACCTTTTATTTTAAAATACAGGGTGACCACATAATACTATGTGGAGAAGACAAAAGACCGCTGGTGCACTTCTGGGAAATTGTAAACCTGCACCAGCTACAGAACCTGTATTTTTCATTGAAAGGTGAACAAATGAAAGTGAATCTAAACCTCAATGGTATGGTTTAGTAACAGCAACGGTTATTAATTTCTCGTCTTATAGCCGGCTAGTATCTACATGAAGTTTTTAAGGACTGCAAGAATGCGCTCGGCGGCTTTCCCGTCCCATAGGTAAGGGATATGCCCCTTGCGCCATTCATTGTTGTACAGCCGCGCGAAGGCAGCAACTATTGTATTGTGGTCTGTGCCAATGATCTCGTTTGTGCCAAGACTTGCGGTTTCAGGATGTTCGGTATAGGGAGCAAGTGTCATGCAAGGAACTTGTAACACCGTTGTTTCGTCCTGTATGGATTGAGAATCTGTTATCACAGCTTTAGCATGCTTTACCAGGAAATGGAAATTGGGATAGTCAAGCAAGTCTGTGGTAAAAAGATTAGGTGCACGTATGCCAATAAGCTCAAGCGTTTTAGCAGCACGCGGATATACCGGGAAGATAACCGGGAAGCCCTGCGACGACTGAATAATGGATATAAGCAGCGCTTTAAGGTCGGTAACCATATCTACATTTGCTGCCTGCTGCAGGCAAACGAGAAAATAGCGTTGCGGCAACAATTGCAGTTTTTGCCAAAGAGCTGGCGGATTGAAATGCGGAGCCTGTTTTAGCAGGGTATCTACAAGCGTATTGCCAACAAAGAATATAAGCTCCTCTGCAACACCTGCCTGGCGTAAATGCTCATTGGCAGAGTGAGATGTAGTAAAATAATAATCGGCAATAGAATCTGTTACAATACGGTTGATTTCCTCTGGCAGATTCTTATTGTTTACGCGTATGCCCGCCGCTATATGAGCTACCTGTGTGCCGGGTATTTTCTTTGCAGCAAGAGCACATGCCATCGCAGAAATTGAATCACCTGTAACAAGAACAAGATCAGGTCGGGCAGCCAGGATAACTTTTTCATAACGGGCCATAATAATGGCAGTCTCCTCTGCCTGGGACCCGCCTGCAATCTCAAGATTAATATTGGGTCTGGGAATACCTAATTGCTGAAAAAACTGGTCGCCAACGGATTTATCATAATGAGGACCAATGTATATAAAACGAAAGCGGATATCAGTGCCTTTCTTTTGTTCGTTTTGAATAGCCTCGATAAGGGGGGCTATTTTAATGAAAGTGGAGCGTTCACCAGCAATGATATCAACAAGCATATTCCGTTATTCTATTGTCAATTGCGTGCGTTGCTGTGCAATTGGCACAAAGGTAGTTTAAACAAATTTCAGTTTATATAAAAATGATACCCATATAGTAAAAGTAATATTAGTGCTGCGATTGCTGGAACTGTTGCGTGAAGACATATATATTAAATGCTGGCTCTTTAAGTGCCGTTGCAAGTGCTTTCACAAGCGCTGTACGGTTTACGTTTTTCATTTTTTGTGCCTGTATTAGTTGCCAGCATTTGTCGGCGAGCAGTTGTATGCGCTTTTCAGGGATGCTGTTTAGTTCAGTAAAATACTGCTCCACCGCATTGGCAAGTGTCTCTATACCATCATGTTCAGTGGCTATAGTTTTTACAACAGGTATCTCTTTGCCCTCTTTTGCTTTTTCATGCACCAATATGCGCAGGTTATTATAAACAGCATCGGCAGCCTCACGATCTGCCTTATTTACAACGAATATATTAGCAATCTCCATAATGCCGGCCTTCATAGTTTGTATCGTATCGCCGGACTCTGGTATCAATGTTACTATAGTACAGTCAGCAAGCCCTGCAATTTCCACTTCACTTTGCCCTACACCTACCGTTTCCACTAGTATAATATCGAAAGGGGCATTCTTAACAAGGTCTGTAATCTCTATGATCTTTGGGTGCAGGCCTCCAAGGGCGCCGCGGGTAGCCAATGAACGTATAAAGACATTAGGATGTGTATAAAATTCGCTCATGCGTATTCTATCGCCCAGCAGTGCCCCATAGTTGAAAGGGGAAGACGGGTCCACAGCTATAACAGCTATTTTTTTGCCTTTTTTAGTCCAGTAAGCCAGTAATG
>JAFDXS010000323.1 GCA_018267795.1 Bacteroidota bacterium
TAGGCTGATTGAACTTATTTTTAAGCAGCTTGCCGAATGCATCAGTAGTATATACCTTTCCTTTAAATTTACTTTTCAGGTTTCTTTCGGTAGTAAGCAATGTATCAGCAAGGCTGTGGCTATGCGCTATAATGGTCCATACTTCTTTATTTATATCTTTTATATAGTGCGCGTTTGCAGTATGCAAGTTGTATGTATATCCAAAAAGCTCCGGTAATTGCGACTCCCAAAAGGCATGTATGCCTTTTTGATCGGTAAGCTGCCCGTCATGGTTTACCGAAGTATGCAATGGCATATGTGCATCTGCTATATAATGGCCGAGGTCTGCAGCGAGGAAAAGTATTTCTGCAGCTCTGCCTGCTTTCATTTCGGCAGCAAGCTTATCCATCATTACCTCTATGTACCAGGGCAATATACCACTCTTATTAAGCGTGCTATCCCCATACCTTCCTACAGCATCTTTTAAGGATGAGGGCATATCAACCGCAGAACTATAATTATACTCTTCCAGATCTATATAGTGTCGGGCAAACTCGGCTTTATCGGCCATTGTATATTTTCTTATATCAGGCACTACAGATTCATAGGTTAGGTAATCAGCATGATTAAAAAAGAAGATCTGCAGAGACGGAGGTAAAGTAAAAATTGCTGCTTTGTTTATATGCTGATGCCCCCACTCGCCCCAGGCGTAAGCGTGGGTATTGAAAGAAATGCTTGTGATGACTGCGAAAACCGCGCGAAGTAATTTTCTCATTATCATTTTTTTTACACGAATATTAATCGAATGTGTTTTACCGGGGTTGCCTGTTTATTATGTTTATATTATTTCCGTGTATCAGTGAATTTACAACTACCGTTATTAAACCCATTTTAAACTTTAACTTAATAAGAGCTCATTTAATTGTCATTTTTACCAATTATACTCATATAAAACAAGATAAAGTTGATTAAATTTCTTATATTTATATTTAACACTCTCCGGAAAGGATGAAATGTAGATTGAAAACCATTTGTATCATTTCAAGAGACTAATTTTAATACCTACTTTTGGCATTCTGATTATCGCAAAGGATTTTGTATGAAAGATAAGGCCCTAATAAATATTGCTATTGCAGACGACCATCCTATAATGAGGAAAGGCATTAGTGATATAATCAGTTCATTTGAGGGTTTTAGCATACCAATACAAGCTAATGATGGCAGGGAATTAATAGAGCAAATATCAAAATCTGCCGTGCTGCCGGATATTTGCATACTGGATATAAGTATGCCAAATTTAAATGGCTTTGAAACGATAAAAGAAATAAGAAAGCGCTGGTCGAGCATAAAGGTGCTTGCATTGTCAATGTACAATAACGAGTTCAGCATAATAAAAATGCTGGCGAGCGGCGCCAATGGCTACTTACCAAAGAATACTAATCCACAACATCTACAACGCGCCCTGGCTGCTATATACTACACGGGCTACTATGACTCGGAACAAGCAATAAAAAACACTTCCGGGCCTAATCAGCAGCTAAAGTTTACAGAGAGAGAAATAGAATTTTTATGCCATTGCTGCAGTGAATTGAGTTATAGACAAATAGGAGACCTAATGGGCATAAGTGTAAGAACAGTAGAAGGCTACAGAGATGCATTATTTGACAAGCTTGACATTAAGTCGAGAGCTGGCTTAGTGATGTATGCTTTGCGCAACGGGATTATGCCCATAGAATAGATACCCACACTCACACACTTCAATGGTTTTACTT
This sequence comes from Bacteroidota bacterium, assembly GCA_018267795.1. Classification (GTDB taxonomy): domain Bacteria; phylum Bacteroidota; class Bacteroidia; order Chitinophagales; family Chitinophagaceae; genus SZAS-30. Next base: position 1,752 of record JAFDXS010000323.1, read on the forward strand.
TTTGACATTCCTGTCAAAGAAGTATTGTTTGCATATACCTTTTTAACAAAGACAGTTAAAAAGCGGGGTTTATATTAAAATAAATTATACTTTTTATTATTATAAAAATATTATAATTCAAAAATGAATTAGAATAATTATAACTATCTGTTAAAACCTTTACTGTAAATGGTTTCAGGCAATCGATATGAAAAAATAAGTAGATTGAGGGAGCAATAATACTCCCTATAGGGAGCTTTTTGTACATGGTTACCATGTTCTTTTGGCTCTACTTTTGACTTAATAAAAAATGAAAAAATGAAAAAAGTAATTGTATTTATTACGGTAATAGTGAGCATAACTGTAATAGCATGTAGCAAGAAAAATCAAACCGAACCAAGTGTAAGTAAAGGACTGACTGTAAAGCCTAACATTTCCGTTAGATCATTGAACTTACCTGATGAAACTGGCAGTTCCAGGTTTATTCCTAAAGATTCGGCAAACAGGATGATACAGAGTTACCTGACCAGCATCAACTATCAACAAAATGATACGGATTTGAGATGCCTAATAGTAAATGCTGACTCATTGAGGAAGTACCTGAACGATACCAGCAGAGGAAGAATTACCAATGTGAAGCTGATACTTGCACATACATTGGCTTATGTAAATGCCGGCGGATACGGTATTAATGCAGGGTACCAAACTGGCGCTGTAACTATAATCATTGCGGGTTATGACCAAAACAATAATTATATTTATGCAAACTCAAACATGGTATTGGACCATTTGTCACCTTGTCCGTATGCTTGTCCATCGGGGGCAGCTGGAGGTAACATGTTACAGTAACCAACTTAGTCAGTGAACAGTAATTATCCATATCTCATAGCTATGACCCTTTTTCTTGCGGCTTTGGGTATTGGGCTATATAACTTTCGAAAATTTGATCGAGGAAGTAAAATAATTTGGTTTTTATTGTTGACTGAAACACTAAATGAAAGTTTAGCGCAATATATGGCAGCGAAATACCATAATAATATCGCTGTTTACAATGTTTATAGCTTAATTGAGTTTTCAATTGTATGTTGGTATTTTAATAATGTCATAGACTACTTTTCAAAGTACAATCTTGGTTTCTATATAGGGTTAACAGGTGTAATATTTGGTGTTATTGACATGACCCTTATACAGCCTATTGATATGCTAAATTCCTTCTTTTTATTCTTTGAGGGTTTTTGTATAATTGGAATGTGTTTGTTTGCTTTCTTTCGCTTGTTGTTAAAAGATGAAGAGCTTAGAATTTTCAGATATCATCATTTTTGGTTTATCTCAATTTTTCTTTTCTTCTGGTGTATAACATATTTAAGTTGGGGATTGTACAATATTTTAGGCACAAACTTCAGCCAGTATATACCAATTATAACTGTATTGATATGGATAGTAAACATCATAACATATGGAGGAATAGGAAGCATATTTTTATTATACCCCAAACTGCAAGAACGTGGGAAATGATAGTTATATAATTCCTTTATTCATAGCCGGGACACTGGTGCTGGTGCTCTTTGCGTTCTTTCTCATTGCATACCTGATAGTGCAGAAGAATAAGCAGAATGCTTATCACCTGGAGAAGCATAAGCTGATATTTGACTACCAGAATAAAATACTTCGCACAAAACTGGAGGAGCAGGAACGCACAATGAACCAAATATCGAAAGATATACATGACAATGTGGGTCAACTGCTGAGCCTGGTGCAGATGAACATGTATATAATAGAGGAAAACGCCCCTAATGAAAAGCAAAAACTGATAGTGGAAAAAACAAACGGGCTGGTAGAACAAGCAATAACAGATCTGCGCAACATAAGCCATTCTATGAATAATAACTTTGTAGAGCGCCTGGGCCTGGTGGATGTGATAAAGAAAGAACTGGAATATATAAAACTGTCTAAAAACATTAACTGCACTATAGACGT
>JAFDXS010000324.1 GCA_018267795.1 Bacteroidota bacterium
CAAAAAAGGTTTAATGAATTAAAAAACTTTATTAACTAATGGTTATCTTAATAATATTAAAGGCTAATCTGTCATACCAACCTTTTTATAACTACTTTTACGCCAAATTTTCAAGAAACATATGCAATTAGCCATAATAGGTACTGGTTATGTAGGCCTGGTGACAGGAACCTGTTTTGCAGAAACAGGCAATAATGTAGTATGTATAGATATTAACGAAGAAAAGATCAAGCAACTAAAAGCAGGCAAGTCCCCTATCTACGAACCGGGCCTTGATGTACTGCTGGAACGCAACATAAAAGAAAAAAGACTTGAATTTACCACCTCGCTCGAGGATGGGATAAAGAATGCACAGGTTATTTTTCTGGCATTACCAACCCCTCCGGGCAAAGATGGCTCTGCTGATCTGCAGTTCGTATTAAGCGTTGCAGACCAGCTTAGCACTATTATCACCAGCTATAAGGTGATTGTAAATAAAAGCACGGTACCTGTAGGCACTGCCGAAAAGGTAACCGAAGTAATGTCACAGAAGCTGAACAGGGATTTATTTGATGTAGTTTCCAACCCCGAGTTTCTGCGTGAAGGTGTAGCAGTCGAAGATTTCCTGAAGCCTGACCGTGTAGTAATAGGCACCTCTTCCGAAAGGGCTAAAAAGCTTATGGACGAGTTGTATCAGCCATTTGTAAGGCAGGGCAACCCTATTTTCTTTATGGATGAGCGCTCTTCTGAAATGACCAAATACGCAGCAAATTCTTACTTGGCAATGCGTATTTCTTTCATGAACGAAATGGCTAACCTTTGCGAAAAAGCAGGAGCCAATGTAGATTGGGTTCGTGTAGGCATTGGCAGCGATTCCCGCATTGGCAAGCGTTTCTTATTCCCTGGCGTAGGCTATGGTGGCAGCTGCTTCCCTAAGGATGTTCAGGCGCTGGCGCAGACAGCCCGCGAAATGGATTACGATTTCCACTTGGTAAATACCGTGATGAAGGTAAATGACCAGCAAAAGCTGATATTGGGCCGGAAAGTAAAAGAATATTTTGGCTCCGATCTTTCAGGCCGCACTTTTGCTATCTGGGGCTTGGCCTTCAAGCCGGAAACAGATGATATACGCGAGGCTCCCGCTTTATATCTTATCGAAGAGTTATTAGACGCTGGTGCAAAGCTCCGCGTATTCGACCCTGAAGCAATGCCTAATGTAAAAGCGATCTTCGGAGATAGAATAGAATATGGTACCGACCAGTATAATACCATCAAGGATGCAGATGCATTAATTATTGTTACCGAATGGAGCGAGTTCCGAAATCCTAACTTCGAACGTATCAATGAATTGTTGAAGCACCCTGCTATATTTGATGGCCGCAATGTTTATACGCTCGAAAAGATGCAGGAACTTGGCTTCTATTACGAAAGCATAGGACGCAAAGTGATCCACGAGCAATTAAGGAATGAAATTAAAATTCCACATGCGACAATAGTGCGTGAAAGAGGACATCTTGATTAAAATATTTGCTGAATACATATTAATCACACACAACTAATGGCGAAAAGAATACTGATAACGGGTGCAGCAGGTTTTTTGGGCTCGCATTTATGCGATAGGTTTCTAAAAGAAGGCTACACTGTAGTGGGTATGGACAACCTGCTCACCGGCAACATAAAAAACATTGAGCATCTCTTCCCGCTTGCAGAATTTGAGTTCTATCATCATGATGTTACTAAGTTCGTACACGTTCCGGGACATATAGATTATATCCTTCACTTTGCATCTCCTGCCAGTCCTATCGACTATCTGAAGATGCCAATACAAACCTTAAAGGTGGGTGCCTTGGGCACGCACAATCTTCTGGGTCTTGCAAAAGCCAAAGGTGCACGCATACTCGTAGCATCTACATCAGAAGTTTATGGCGATCCGCTGGTACACCCGCAGCAGGAAGAATACTGGGGCAATGTAAACCCTATTGGCCCGCGTGGTGTGTACGACGAAGCTAAGCGCTTCATGGAAAGCATCACAATGGCATACCACAATTATCATCAGCTCGAAACAAGGATCATCCGTATATTCAATACCTATGGTCCACGCATGAGGCTCGATGATGGCCGTGCGCTGCCTACTTTCCTTAGCCAGGCATTGCGTGGTGAAGATGTTACTGTATATGGCGATGGCAGCCAAACGCGTTCTTTCTGCTATGTAAGCGATCTTGTAGAGGGTATCTACCGTCTCCTGCTTTCAGACTACCACATGCCGGTAAACATTGGCAACCCTTCCGAGATCACTTTACAACAGTTTGCAGAGGAAGTGATAGCACTTACAGGTTCTAAATCAAAGATCATTTACGAACCATTACCACAGGATGATCCTAAACAACGCCAGCCGGATATCACAAAAGCCAAAAACATTCTTGGCTGGGAACCAAAGGTTGATCGTAGCGAAGGTTTAAAATACACGCTCGATTATTTCAAACAACATATTTAGTCAAAAAGACCTGCTTATTCAGCAGGTCTTTTTTTGCATCCTGCTGATTCATAATAGAATAATGTTATTGGGCTCTGAAATTCCTTATGGCACTATTTTATTTAATTATGAACATGCTTTACATTTTTGGCCTTTGCCTTCTGTAGTATAACTTTGAGCATTATTAAAACCAAAACTTTTTTAGACTATGGTACATTCACTTCCCGCATTGCCTTATTCATTCGATGCACTGGAACCTCATATAGACGCCCAGACAATGCAGATACATCACGACAAGCACCACCAGGCTTATGTTGACAATTTGAATAAAGCACTTGCCGGTACTAACGGAGAGGACAAAACATTAGAAGAGCTGATGGCTAATATTTCTTCTTACCCTGTTGCCGTTCGCAACAATGGTGGGGGTCATTATAATCATACTTTATTCTGGACAGTATTAGGCCCTAACGCAGGCGGTCAGCCTACGGGCGATCTGGCTAAGGCTATCAACGATGCTTTCGGCTCTTTTGATGCGCTGAAAGAAAAAATGAATACTTCCGGTGCTACACGCTTTGGAAGCGGCTGGGCATGGCTTATAGTAAAAGATGGCAAGCTTGAAGTTACTTCTACTCCTAACCAGGATAACCCGCTTATGGATATCGCGGAAGTAAAAGGACATCCTATTTTAGGCATAGACGTATGGGAACATGCATACTACCTGAAATATCAGAACCGTCGTCCCGAATATCTCACCAACATCTGGAATGTTATTAACTGGAATGAAGTAGAAAAACGCTACAAAGCAGCGCTGTAACACAATACATCGCAAAGCAAAAACATAAAAAGACAATGGGGCCTCAAAGCCCCATTGTCTTTTATAATAAATCATTACCCTGAATCGTTAGTCAACTCAGAAACACAACCAATCAGCGGGAACAATTACAAAACAAAAAGCCATCGGAGTCAATTAGCCTGGCAGAGCAGTAGCACTGCTGTCCCATAGCAGCACCAACCGGAAAAGTGGAAACTTTTTTTCGGCGCTTTCTTTTGCATATTTTTCTTTACCACTAAAGAAAATAAAAGATAGCGTCCTATCTGTACTGCTAACCAAACAAAAAGCCATCGGAGTTACTTAGCCCGGCAGAGCAGTAGCACTGTCGTCCCATAGTAGCACCAACCGGAAAAAACGAAGCTTTTTTTTCCGGCGGCTTTCTTTTGCATACTCGTA
>JAFDXS010000325.1 GCA_018267795.1 Bacteroidota bacterium
CCATTCCCATTATTTTGTGAACCTGTCCACACAATAGTTTTTTCTTTATAAACTGTAGGCGTACCAATAGCACTTAAGTTATCAGGCACCAAATCGGTTTGCGCTTTTGCTACAGGTACTGTAGGAGGCACTGTGGTGGTAGATATAGCCATATCGTCACTTGTTCTTTGATTCAAAGGACGATAAACTAATGGACGCACAGTTTTCGTATGCCTGTAAGCCATGTGATGGTGTTTTACAGCATGATGCTTCTTAGTCTTGCAAGTGCAATCTTTTGATTGGGCGTTTGCGCTGACCTGTATCAATCCTACAAGTGTGAGCGCCATTAATATCTTTTTCATAATCTCTTTTTTTAGTCTTTAGTTATAAATTCATCTTTCTGCTACCCAATAAAAAAACACTGTGCCAAGCAATGTTAAAGAAGCTTTAACATGTCCTAATGACTATATAAACCATTGTTTTGTGTGCTGTTTGCAGGGGGATTTGCGTTATCTTTTGTTCTGTCATAGTAGACGCCATTCCCCTGGTAGGTGCCGTTATTAGGTGGTACAGGCTGGCCTATGGGTTTATTATTCTGGTAGCTGCTGTTATTGAGCATATCAGAGGTATTATAGTTGGCCGGGCGCTGTGGGTTGGCAGGCTGTAAGGTGGGGGATTTAATAAAATCCCTGGTGCGCCTTACGGTATCTGTAGTTCTCACTTGTGCGTTATTATGAAAGGGGAACGCACAGATTATTATCAAACTCATCATTATCGTTTTCATAGTTCAGCATATTAAAAATGTACACTACATTGGTGCAGTGCTAATAAACCCGATGCAACTCTGCTAAGGAGCAACAGGCGGGGCGGGGTGAGCAGGTGGGGCCGGAGGGGCTGGCGGATGTGGCGGTGTGCCGCAAGAGCTAACGTACATAGCAGCAATAAACAGGAGTGCAAATATCTTTTTCATGGTCTTGTTATTTACATTAACAATAATTATCTCATTGTTACACATAAAAAAATCAATCCACAAAATGCTAATAAATGCAAAAGCCTGCTGCAGAATGCAGCAGGCCAATGGGCGGTAATAATTTATTATTAGCTAAATAAAGACTTAATAACGGCGTGGGTCATTTTGATACACGTGATGGTCGTAGTGATGACGGCGCCACCTGTAGCGATCTTGAGAATCACTGTCATAGGTTTTTACGCGGGCCACACAAGAGCTTAAGTATAGGGCTATGCATGATAAAACTATAAGTGTACTTATTTTCATTTTTATATCTCTTTAATGGTAATACGGTGAAAAATGCACAGTAAAATAGAAAAATTTATTTAAAAAAGAATATTCCGACCCTTTTATACCATAACATACGTGCCAGAAAGAAAAAAGGTTGATGAATGGATCAACCTTTATGAAAAATATTGTGAAGTACCTGTATGAGGCATTAGACCTAGTGATACCAGGAGTTGCGATGATGATGGAAGTATGGCTTACCTCTATCTCCGGACTCTATTCTGTGCCTGTGTATGGCGCAGGAACTCATGGTAAAGATTACGGCCACTAGCAAGCTCAATGCGAGTACTATTTTTCTCATAATTTCAAATTTAATAATAGCGGGGCAGCGCAAATTTATTTTTTAAAGGCTTAATATACTAGCTTTTTTGCAAAAAAGAGGGTATAAAAGAACAAAAGGATAAAAAATAAAGACTTAAGAGCCATAAAAATAATAAAGGAACTGAAAAATATCAGCTCCTTTATTAAAAAAAGTTGCTACACGTTATCTGCCGCTGTCTGTACGCAAAGTGTTGTTATTAGACTTGTACAAGCTGTTGTTATTGGTGTTTGTATTGTTCGTGTTACGGTTGCGGTTAGTGTTCATGTTGTTCATATTGCGGTTGGTGCTACCAGTATTATTGTACCCTTTCACATTATTGGAGTTGGGGCTTGTGGCGTTATTCTGCGGGCTAAGGGTAGAATTTTGCCCTGTGCCATTCTGATTCATAGTGCCATTAGTATTATAGGTTTGCGCATAGCCAATGCTGCTGAGCGTTAACGCTACTCCAAGTGCCATCATCATCTTTTTCATAATAATAGGTTTTGCGGTCCGGATAGATAGTGCGGACCTGATTTAATAAATGTTTTGCTTCTATAGGGGTATAAAAGCTATGCCTTGCCGGGGAGCTGGAATGTTAATTAAAAACATATATTAAATAAACTGTTTTCATAATCGGGAAATATCAGTTTACCTATATGCGTATTGCGGTAATCAATTAGCAAAAGCCTGATTTATTAAGTATTTTTGTGGCAAATAAAGTAACGAAGTCATGTTGAAGACAGGTAACACCATAGTGAGCATATATACGGAAATGACGCCGAACCCGGAAACAATGAAATTTGTAGCCAACAAATTATTGTACCCAGGCAAGAGCATCGATTTTCCGGATGAATCGAGCGCTGCACCTTCTCCATTAGCAAAAGAACTATTTGCATTCCCTTTTATACGCAGTGTATTTATAGCGAGCAATTTTGTGACGCTCTCTAAAACACCTGATACGCAGTGGGATGATGTAATACCATCTATACGCGAATTTTTGAAACAGTACCTGGAAGAAGGTAAGGTAGTGATAAACGAAGACCAGGTAGTAGTAAAGAAAGAAAGCAACAGCGTAAGCTCCGATGACACCGATGTGGTAAAGCGCATAAAGGAACTGCTGGAAAACTATGTGAAGCCGGCTGTGGAAATGGACGGTGGCGCGATAAGCTTCAAAGGCTATGACGATGGCGTGGTGAAGCTGATGATGCAGGGCTCCTGCAGCGGCTGCCCAAGCTCTATGATAACGCTGAAGGCAGGTATAGAAGGTATGATGAAACGTATGATACCTGAAGTGAAAGAAGTAGTAGCAGAATCAGAATAAGATATAGGAAATATAAATTTTAGAATGAGCAGCAGCCGTGAGGCTGCTGCTTTTTTTGTTTAGTTATCAGATTAATTTTTTACAAATTTTGCATTGATCGAATTCCCGTTAAGAAAGCAGGTTATTAGATAATTACCTGCAGGCAAATTGGACACAGGGATATTCGAATTCAAATTGTTGAGTTTGCCGGATTGCATTACCTGCCCTTGCACATTTGTAATTTGGAAAGAAATGTCTGCATTACTAATGCCGGACTTTATAGAAACATTCAGGCTGCTCTGTACAACAGTTGGATAAACTACCAAGCTATTAACGGCACCGGGATAAAACTTGTCAGAAAGATAGTTTACTTCATTCTGTTTATCCATGACGCGGATGCGATAAGTAACATGGTCAGCACCGTTGTTTAGGTCGGTGAGTGAATAATTACTCATCTCCTGGCTTTGAGCATTTACAGATCCTACTACTATATCCTTAGAGCCGTTTATACTCTTTAATAACTGGAAAGAGTAATTCTCAGGATGAACAAAGGAAGCATTCCATGAGAGTGTATTTGATCCATTATGCTCACTGATGGCAAGGTTCTTCATTATAAACTCCTTGTCTCCTGTGAATGTGACCATGCCACTGCCGGCAATGCCTTGCTCATTTTTATCCTTGGTATTAAGTGCAAAAGCAGGATAAAAGTCCTGACTTTCGTTTAACTGAGCCAAGCCATTTTGATCAGCTAAGGCACTCTTTAATACTCTGCCGCCATCCTTCTTAGAATAGAAAGCAATG
>JAFDXS010000326.1 GCA_018267795.1 Bacteroidota bacterium
TGTTTGGAAAAAGCCTTGCTGCCTTCCAGTTGTGCACCATTTTTTGATGGGCCTACAATTATTATATGTTTAAGCTGATCATCACTTTTAAAGAAATCATATATTCCCGCCACTAAAGGATCTTCACTGCCAGGGAATAAGATATCAACATTTTTCTCCATGCAGAACTTTTTTACCCCATCAAAGTCATTGCTGCTCAATGAGACATTAGTGCCATATTTAGAAGTACCGGGATTGCCGGGACCTATAAAAAGCTGTTTGCAAAGAGGGCTTTGAGACAACTTCCATGCTATAGCACATTCGCGGCCACCTGAGCCAAGGAGTAAAATATTGTAAGAAGACATAATCGCTTTTTATGGTAATACCCGTATACGTGATGAATACGACTAACCTGTTCAGGCCGCAAAAATATTCAATCCATTCTTTACGTGGAGAAAATTATTCTTTGCTTTACAAACCGTTTTTTTATTTTGTACCGCATAATCTCTAAAACAATATGGAATTAGAACAGGAAACTGGCATGTCGCCAATGCAGATGGAAGGTGCTCCCAATGGGAAAAAAGGTCACCCGAGAGGTTTATGGGTGCTCTTTGGTACGGAAATGTGGGAGCGCTTTGGTTATTACCTGATGGTGGGTATTTTTTTCTTATACCTTATAGACCCCACTGCTAACGGCGGCAAAGGTTTTAATACTAAGACAGCAGCAGATCTTGTGGGCTCATATATAGCCCTTGTTTACCTTACTCCTTTCATAGGTGGTCTTATAGCCGACCGTTATTTGGGTTACAGGCGAGCTATAGCATTAGGCGGTGCATTGCTGGCATTAGGATATTATACACTGGCAGTGCCGGGCAATACTGCCATGTATTTGGGTTTGCTGTTCATTATTGTAGGTAATGGTTTCTTTAAACCTAATATCAGCACCCTACTGGGTAATATATATAACAGGGAAGATCTGAAACCTAAGAAAGATGTGGCATATAATATATTTTATATGGGCATTAATATTGGTGCTTTCGCCTGCAACTTTGTGGCTGCTTATTTACGTAATCATTATGGCTGGGGCTATGCATTTGCTGCTGCAGGTGTGGGTATGACCATAGCACTTATATGGTTCCTTTTGGGTATTAAGCATGTAAAAGAAGGTGATATAAAGAAGAAGCTGGAAAAAGGGGATATGCCAATGAGCAAAATAATGGGCTCAGTTTTCCTTCCTGCCATTATAGCTGCATTGATTGGCTGGTTTATGAAAGACATTGTTGGTCATACATTATTTGGTACACCATCTAATGATGCTTTCATGTTTGCCTGCGTACCTATAGTGATATTTTATGTTGGCTTATATGTGCGTTCCTCCAAAGAAGATAAGCGCGGTTTGGGTGCTTTATTTGCATTCTTCATTGTGTCTATAGTTTTCTGGGTTATCTATAACCAGAACAGTACCGGGCTTACTATCTGGGCTGACCAATATACTGCTCGTAAAATGCCGGAATCTGCGAAATGGATAGCCAAGCCATTTGGCATGATACAAACGGTAACTACAGATTCGCAAAGTGTGGTAAAAGTTGATGAATATTTCCGCGCGATACCTGATGCTAAAGGAAATACGCAACAGGTGACGGGCATAAACCCATATTTTCAGAACTTGCCTAAAGAACAATGGCCTGCTAATGGCAAGGAGGAGCTTATATCCACAGAAATATTCCAGTCAATCAATCCATTCTTTATAGTATTATTCACACCGCTCATTGTGGGCTTGTTCTCATGGCTTGCAAAGCGCAAGAAGGAGCCAAGCACGCCGGTGAAGATAGGCATGGGTATGTGGATAGCGGGCTTATCATCTTTACTGATGGTAGTGGCTATCATGTCAACGAATGTTTATCATAACAAGACAGAAATGTATTGGATTGTTTCTACCTATGCCTTGTTTACAGTGGGTGAGTTGCTGATAAGCCCTATTGGCTTATCAATGGTATCGAAGCTGTCACCGCCACGTATCACTGCATTAATGATGGGTGCATGGTTCCTGGTAAATGCTATAGCAGGTAAAGTAGCCGGTCTTATGGCTACGTTCTGGGATAGCTTTACAGATAAGAAGAGCTATTTCCTCATTCTTGTAGCTGCTGCCCTTGTAGCGGGCGGAATCATGTTTGCTATGAGTAAATGGCTCGCACAGGTAGTACGGGAAAAACAGGAAGCCAAACAATAAAACTAAATATGATGTTTGTTAAGAGCAGGACTTATGTCCTGCTCTTTTTTTTAATAACATGGGTTAGGAAAGGGGGGAATTGCAAAAAAGACTATTTTGGCGTTTTAAACATTAATTAATGGATCCGGAATCAACGATCAAACCTGAATCTTTAGAGCATATTCAAAACTTTGAAGGTAAATACCCTAAGCAACTTTGGCTTCTGTTCCTTTCGGAAATGTGGGAACGTTTTTCGTTCTATGGTATGCGTGGTATGCTTACCATTTTTATGGTTGAGAAACTTCTTTTATCAGAAAAAGAAGCTAACCTGAAGTATGGCGCCATACAGGCATTTGTTTATACAATGGCATTTGTGGGCGGTTTGTTTGCCGATAAGATACTGGGCTTTAGAAAATCTATTTTCTGGGGCGGCTTACTGATGATAGTGGGCAGTTTCATACTTGCGTTTTCGCCGGAACATTTATATTATATCGGCATCAGTTTTACTATAGTAGGTACAGGCTTTTTTAAGCCCAATATTTCTACCATGGTAGGAAGCCTGTATAAAGCAGGCGATCCGAGAAGAGATGCAGGTTTCGGCTTATTCTATTCCGGCATTAACATTGGCGCATTACTTGGTGGCTACTTATGTATCACTGTAGCTAATAACTACTCCTGGAATGCCGCCTTCTCTCTTGCAGGCATAGGTATGATACTTGGTCTGGGTATCTTTATTTTTACCAGAAGAACCTTGGGCCCAATAGGGTTGTCCCCGCTCATAGACAAAGTGCCTGCAAATAAAAACAGGCTGTATGATATACTGGTATATGCAGGTTCCTTATTGGTTATTCCGCTAGTATTATTGTTGGTTTCTAATTCTGTTTATACAGATATTTTCATGTACACAGTTGGTCCGCTTACCATTTTGTACATTATTTACGAAATGTTCAAGTATAACAGAATAGAAAAGCAAAAGCTTATCGCAGCCCTGATATTTATTATATTTTCTATCTTCTTCTGGGCGTTTTTTGAGCAAAGCGGCGGGTCGCTCAGTCTGTTTGCAAGATATAATATCAAGCACAGCCTGGTTGGTGTCACTACAGACCCGAATGTTGTCAATAATGCTTTTAATTCCTTATTCGTTATAATACTGAGTCCGGTAGTAGGTTTGCTCTGGCTTTGGTTAAACAAAAGAAAACTGGAACCTAATACGGTTGTTAAGTTTGGCTTAGGCTTCATCTTCCTCAGTCTTGCTTTTTATGTCTTTTATGATACGCGCTTTTTTGCGGATGCAAATGGCATGACTTCTCTAAATGTGTTTACTATTGCTTACCTCGTAATTACTATCGGCGAATTGTGTCTGTCACCAATCGGGTTGTCCATTATGACAAAACTTTCTCCCAAGCCTTTGCACGGTGTTATGATGGGTATGTGGTTTCTCGCCAGCGCATATGGTCAGTATGCTGCAGGTATTTTAGGCGCA
>JAFDXS010000327.1 GCA_018267795.1 Bacteroidota bacterium
AGGTTCCAGTGTCAGGGTCAGTACTTTGTCAGTTATCAGCGACCAGGTATTAGGTATATTAATAGTCACCAGCAAAGTAATTTTTGCAGATGATGTATTGGTAATAGTTACGTTGTTAAAAAGAAAATCTTTATTGCTGTTCGCCATCAGCGAATCCTTCAGCAATGTTGTTGTGTACAGCGAGTTTAACTGTGTGCTCATCTGGTTTTGCACACCCGATTTTGCACGCACGCCATCGCTGCCATTATGTATTGTGTTGTTGTTTTCTTTATCAGTAGCAAAGCCGGGGTTACCATCCAGTGTATTTATCACAGCGGTAGATGCTGCCGGTGTTGCTTCAGTATTTGGAGCTTTGTTTGTTACCGGTGCATTTACGGGTTTTGGTTGTATAGTTATGTTGGTTACGTCCTGGTACTGATCGCTGGTCTCTACTACTTTTTGTGTTATGATGTCCATTACATCATCATTAATAGGACGGCGTTTTGTGCCTTTGCGGGTAAGGATATTAGTAGTATCGAGCTTGAATATTACAGAATCTTTTCCTGCTATTATTTTCTGTACGGTAGTGTCCTTTTTAAGGGAAGGAACGACAGTAGTTTTTATAGTAGTATCTACTGCTTTTTGCTTAGTGACTATAGAAGTATCTGCGCCCGGCGCCGCACTTACCTTCTCCTGCGCATTGCTAGTAAGCTGAGCTATAAGAATTAATCCCAGCAGGATTAACCCTTTCGCTTTTGACTTATGTGAAAAAATATTTCTCATTCTTGATCCTCTTGTTGTTACTCTCTTTAATAACAGGTACAAAATTGTTATTTATAAAAGCCACAACAAACAAATACGCATCTGTTAACTTCAGATTTGTAACTGGTTAACAAGCAATTAAGGAACTAAATGCCGGGAAAATGCGCTCTCTTGAGCACAAGATTACGAATAAATGAGCGAAAATTATAAGGTTTTAACACAAAATGATCGCAGGAAATTCTAATTCATTTTGAATGGGGCAATAAGCTGAAACTCAGGAATAGCAACAGATATTATTTTTTTATTGTATAGGTTTTCCATTTGATAAAGCCCATACATTTTGCCCATATCACTGCGCAGGTTGACGGCAGATACATATTGGTATTTTTCGTTGGGTTCTATTATCGGCTGCTGGCCCACCACACCTTCGCCCTCTACCTCGCGTTTGCTGCCATTGCTATCTACTATGTACCAGTGACGGCTCAGCAGTTTTATAGGCATAGTGCTTTGATTTTCAATAGTAATACGGTATGCAAACAGGTATTCCGAGTTCAGCGGATTAGACTGTCCCGGCTGGTAGAATGTTTCTACCGATACACTAACGCCTTCTGTTACTTGCTGCACCATGAGTAATACGCCTATTGTTATGTAAATATAGTAATGATTTTAAGCTCGCTATTGAATTATTTCCTTATTAATCTGTTAATCAAATCCCGGGCCAGATCGCTTTCATATCCTTTCTGCATCAGGTATCTATATACTTTCATCTGCTTCATTCCCTGGCTTCTTTCTTTCTTGAGTTCATCCCATTTATTGGTACCAAGCCGCTCCAGTGTTTGCTCATACTCTTCTGCATCTATTTCCGCCAATCCCTTTTTTATACAGTATTCCGATATTTTCTTCAGTCGCAACTGGCTTATTATTTTTTGCCTGCCCCAGTGCTTTATGCGAAACTTACCTCTGGCATAAGCACGTGCAAATTGTTCTTCATTCAGCAAGCCTGCTTCTATCAGCTCTGCTATATTTTCTTCTACTTCCGGTGTAGTACAGCCAAGCTCATACAGTTTATTGCGTACCTCCGCATGACAGCGGGGTTGATAATTGCAATAGTGATGTATAGCTGTTTTAATATCCACAGAGAGGTAATAGAAATTATGGTCTGTATGATGATGCAAAAATAAAGAGCCACATGTTGTGGCTCCTATCTTTATTACTTATCGGCCCATGTACACCATTAATATTTGCACATCGCTTGGGTTCACCCCACTTATGCGGCTGGCCTGCCCCAGGGTGCGCGGTTTTATTTTGCTCAGTTTTTGTCTAGCCTCGTTTGATATAGCACTTAGCTTATCATAATTAAAAGTTTCGGGAATCATCAGCTCTTCAAGTGTCGCCATTTTTTTCACCAGCTCTTTTTCCTTCTCTATATACACGTCATATTTTATCTGGATCTCTGCCTGTTCCAAAACCAGTTCGCCCATCCCCGCCAGCTCATTTTTCAATTCCGGTATTTCCTCCATCATATCTTTTAGTCCTATACCCGGTCTCAGGAGCAATTTTTGAGCGCGACTACGCTCGCTTAAAAGGGCCGACCCCTTGCTCTCAAAAAAAGATGCAACTGTAGACGGTTCTACGGCAAAATCAGCTAAAATTGCCTTAGTTTTTGCCACTTTTTGCTCTTTTTCACTCACCAGGGCCAATCTTTCATCTGAAGCAAGCCCAATTTCATGACCAAGCCTTGTAAGGCGAAGATCTGCATTGTCCTGCCTTAATATGGTGCGGTACTCTGCCCTGCTGGTAAACATTCGGTACGGTTCATCGGTACCTTTATTTATCAGGTCGTCTATCAGCACCCCAATGTATGCGTCACTTCTTCCCAGCACCACAGGTTCCAGTTCATGCACTTTTCGGTGTGCATTTATACCTGCCATCAGTCCCTGGCAGGCCGCCTCTTCATATCCGGTAGTTCCGTTTATTTGTCCGGCAAAGAAAAGGTTAGGCATCAGCTTGGTTTCCAGTGTAAACTTTAGCTGTGTTGGTGGAAAATAATCATATTCTATAGCATAGCCCGGGCGAAAGAACTTTACATTCTCAAACCCCGGTACCATTTTCAGTGCTTTGTATTGTACTTCCTCCGGCAGCGAAGTGCTGAAACCATTCACATATATCTCCACAGTGTTCCATCCTTCCGGCTCTACGAACAGTTGGTGGCGTTCTCTTTCTGCAAAACGGCTTATTTTATCTTCTATGCTGGGGCAATATCTGGGTCCGCTGCCTTTTATCCTGCCCTGGTACATAGGCGATTGCTCAAAACCGGTCTTTAATATCTCGTGTACTTCCGGGCTGGTATAGGTAATCCAGCAGCCGCGTTGTTGTTTAGGCTGTATTCTTTCTATAGGCAGGTACGAGAAGCCTACTACTTCTTCATCCCCATCCTGTATTTCCATTTTGCTGTAGTCCAGGCTACGGCCATCTACCCTTGGCGGGGTTCCTGTTTTCAGTCTGCCGCTTTCAAAACCCAGTTCTATTAGTTGTTCAGTAAGTCCGGTTGCCCCCTTTTCTCCTATTCTTCCACCGCCAAATTGCTTCTCACCTATATGAATTACTCCATTCAGAAAGGTTCCATTGGTCAGTACTACTGCTTTACCATATATTTCCTGCCCCATTCCGGTTACCACACCTTTAATTGTTCCACGTGAAACAATTAAACTCTTCACCATATCCTGCCAGAAATCCAGATTTGGGGTCTGCTCCAGCATCTCTCTCCAGGTAGCAGCAAATAGCATACGGTCGTTTTGCGTACGCGGGCTCCACATTCCCGGGCCTTTGCTCTTGTTCAGCATCCGGAATTGTATCATGCTTTTGTCGCTCACTATACCGCTATAGCCACCAAGTGCATCTATCTCTCTCACTATC
>JAFDXS010000328.1 GCA_018267795.1 Bacteroidota bacterium
GCAACAGCAGCAATCATTACTTGTTTTTTCATACTTCCTTGTTAGGTGTTTATTAATTATCAATTATTTTTTTTGTTTACTCATTGTGACCGGAGCTGGATGGGAATTACAAGTCCCAACAGCTTGCTTCCAGATTGCAAATTTGGAATAGCGGCGCAACGGGCATCAACAAGTTTGATACACATCCTTTTCATAGGCAAGTGCGTAGTAAACATTACCCGCTTACTCTTTAATATTTTCGACTAATGTTTGAAGCGATTTTTTTATCACTTTAATTTTATTCATTTCTTCATTAGTAAATTTATCATAGCTTAAATTTTCCATTGTAAGTAACCCAGCGTGAGTAAAAATGACATTGTTATCTGCCCAATACTTACCGTATAGCATAATAGTGCAAAATTTAAGGTTTTTGATTTTTACATATTCTAAGTTTATTATAGTGCCTATTTTTTCAATTCTATCGCTATGCATACCCTTATATTTGAAAACCTTTTTAAACTTAGGATACTTTATCGATTCAATTCTACAATTATCAATCA
This sequence comes from Bacteroidota bacterium, assembly GCA_018267795.1. Lineage (GTDB taxonomy): Bacteria > Bacteroidota > Bacteroidia > Chitinophagales > Chitinophagaceae > SZAS-30. Next base: position 540 of record JAFDXS010000328.1, read on the forward strand.
CATCATTCCCTTCAATTAGCGGCATTCCCCACACCTTAAGAAACTCTGCTTCTTTAACCGTTTTTAAATTCTCGACCTTATTAACTACAGAGTCTATATTTTGTAATGCATAATACATTACAACCAGATGACCAGTAGTTTCGTTGGTTGTTAATTGAACCTTCACTAATATTTGGCTGTAGCTTGGGGCTGCAAAGAATGAAACAAGTAGAATTAAATATTTTTTCATATTAATTAGATTTTCTGTCTTCAACTCTTGGAACAGATTTAATGACCTGCTGAGCCGCTTCTGGACTAAAATTATTATCTACACCTGAAACTTTTACTCCGTCATCTGTTAAAGTTCTAGTTCCATAGTGCATCCACCCTCCAAGTGAGTGATCATCCACGGCATCTGGAGACTCATTTGAAGCTCCAGCAGCTTGTAAGAAAAAGTGAGTGGCCTCATGAGATTCTGCTTGATATTCCGGATAAATACCTCTAGCCGGGTTAATTTTCATATCACTGCCTGTTGTTATTCCATTCACTGGTCTTAGCTTCCCAGGATGGTTTGGATCCTCATCTTTTAAGCCTGGAACATTATACATTACAAAACCAGTTCTACTTTTAAACGGAACATCTGTCCCTTTTACCGTATATTGTGTTACAGCCACTTCTCGTGATACATCATTCACTTTATTATCTGTTTTAATAGATTCAGGATCAAAAGCTTTGAAATTAAACTTGAATGTTACAGGCAATCCACTTTCATCCTTATATCCATGTTCATTAAATTTTGATACCATAGAGGCTTCAACTTTAGCGGCTTCTTTTTCACTATATGCACCTGCCCTACCTTTTTTGTTTACTGCAATATAAACATCGGCTTCTATCACCCTTGCAACTGGAATGTCATGTCCATTAACGTTTTTAATTAGCCTATAAGATATACCTTCTCTTCCATCGAGATCTACATTTTCTACTGGATTATCATTAAAAAATTGATAAGGACTTAACATTGGAAATTTATTTGTTAATGGGTCAGTACTTATCGGCCTACCAATTCTCGCGTCATAATTTCTTGCCCCATAGTCCAGATGATTTCCTATCCCACTCCACTCATTGTCCTTGAGTTTACCGTTGAAGCCATAACGATATGCATCACCATCCTTGCTACAAACAGTGGTGACTATAGTTCCGGCTGTCCAGGTAGTAAAGTTAAGCGGTATTGCTGTAATAGTGAAGGTGGATGATGCGGCGGTGGCCGTAAGGGTAACTCTGGTGGATGGGCCTATGGCTGTGAAGTTGAGCGTAGCTGTCTGTGGCTGGGCTATGGTGGTAGCTGCCAGTATGGTGGACGAAGTGATATCTATAGCTGTGGCTGTCCATGAGCCGCCTGTCATGCCGCTGGCTGTGATAGAACCGCTGTATGGTGTGCCTGATATGGTAGATACATCCATAGAGGCGCCATCGCCTATGGAAGTGGCACTTGTGGTCATGCTGCGGTCGCCGAAGGTAATGATACCGCTGCCCACAGCCGTAAAGCCGCAGGGGATGCACCAGCTGCCCAGGGCCGATCGAGCCTACTGTGCCAGTGCCTTTGCCTATTCCAACAACAAATCTACTACACCGCCCTTTAATGTATCAGGAAGGAATTGTCGGAATACTTCTATCTAATCTCTTACCTTCGTTAGTGTGCAATTTAGATAATCGTTTTATTTCAGTCACAATCATTTGCTCGAAGCAATCCCATTCATTCAGAGGTGTTATATCTCCTCTTAAGCAACGATAAACTTTTTCTGTATTTCGATTGATGTATATTTTTGATCCATCCCAGCTATAACTACCTATGAATATCATTTCATCAGTTGCATTTTTTATGCGCTCAATTGTATTTGGAATAATCATCGAGTATGGCTGCCAAACATCATCTATTCCTCTTCCACGCCTTTTCCTATACCCAAATAAAGCTAGTACATCATTAAATATATTAATCCCATTGCTATATTCTTTTAAAAATATCACATAAGAGTTTGGAATCAATCCTGCGATCTGTTCCTCCAAAATTTTAATCTCATCTTCGTTTAAAGGTGGATATATCTGATGAACCCATGCTTCAGGAGCAACAAACTTGGCTGGTGCAATTAACAGTGTGCCATCGGCAAGCTCTTTTTTACCAAATACTGCATACTTTAAAAGTATCTCATCAATTTCACTAAAATATTTCATATAGTTATATTATTTACGTTATTGTGTTCCACCAGATGGGTTTGTACCTGTTCGAATAATTTTGGGCCCTGATGTTGGATTTCTATAATTTCCTTTATGTCTTTGTAAATGTTCATCTGGTTTAACAAATTCAATATTATCTGGATCATCAGCTTGTTCAGGGTGCGTTTGCACGCTATTTATGTGATGTCCATGATATCCCTTCACTTTACCTGTTTTATCAAGTTCATCCTTTTCAGACTCTGAAAAATTTGTGCTTGTTCTGCCAGTTTTTCTAAGTAAATCTCGCTCTTGTTTCCAGGCTCTTCTAATGCCTCTTCTTCTAGCAGCCTCAATTGACCTATCCTCTGGTTTAGCTTCTTGATCGGCTTGCGCTTCTTCATTTGGCGTGCTCAAATTAGGAAAAATTCTTCGAAGAATATTAGCACGCGCCGCGCTTCTTTCCCCTGATGTACGCCCCATAGGAGTCATCGGATTTTTTTCAGCTTCATTTTGCTTTCTCAAATCTTCTGCACGCTCTACAGCCGCTCTGGTACCATTGTGCATTTCTTCAGGTGTCGGATCATCCTTTTCTACTTCATGTAAATTTGCACGAGACTCTGCATAAGGGTCCTCAAGCTCCTCTCTTACTTTTTCCGATTCTAAATCTTCAGCCTCTTTCCCATCGATATCCTTTGAAGTAGTTGGTCTATCCGATGCATATTGGAATGGAGTAAGCATAGGATATTGTTTAATCAAAGGATCAACATTTCTAAACCTACCTATCCTTGTATCCAACATTCTAAACCCGTAATCTTCACTATTTCCTATACCACTCCACTCGTTATCTTTAAGCTTACCGTTGAACCCATAACGATATGCATCACCATCCTTGCTACAAACAGTAGTGACTATAGTTCCGG
>JAFDXS010000329.1 GCA_018267795.1 Bacteroidota bacterium
TTTTTTTTCCGGCGGCTTTCTTTTGTTACTTTTCTTTTCCGCAAAAGAAAAGTAAGAGCACGCGACATGTAAGCAGGCACAAACACACCTAATAGAAAATGACCCTTCAATAATCTTAACAAGGTCAATTGTGATATTGCCACTTAACCCACTCTAAAGCCAGGCAACACATCAGAAAATTCAAAAACAAAAGCCATCGAAGTTAATCAGCCCGGCAGCGCAGTAGCACTGTCGCTCATAGTAGCACCAACCCGAAAAAACTGAAGCTTTTTTTTCGGGCGGTTTTCTTTTGGTACCTTTCTTTGCCGCCAAAGAAAAGTACAGACACGCGCTGTGTACGCAACACAAGAGAAATAGTAACTGAACCCGCTCTTCCCGATTTGTAATCCGAAAGCACACTGATGGGGATTTGCAATCCCCGACTCATAAAACAACCTACATTCCGTAAGTCTTCGCAATAACCCCCTTCGGAAAAACCTTCGTATCCATTAGCTTCAGATAAAGAGGAACATCAACGCCACTAAAAATAGACAAGCCGGAGCCCAATGCTACAGGGTGAATGCCCAGATGATACTCATCCACCAGACCCGTTGCAATAAGGCTCTGCACAAACCCCGCACCCCCAATAGCTACGATTGGCTTCCCGGCCTCAGCCTTAAGATGCTTAATTTCTTCAGCAAGATCACCATCCAAAACCCTCGCTTCAGCCCACGAAGCCTCCGCTGGCGACAATTCAGCACCTCCTGCATCAATACCTTTAAAGCCCTTTTGCGTAAAGACAGCCTTAGGTATCTCATTCATCGGCTTGGCAAACGGCCCCGTAGCAGTAGGCCAGTACGCGGCAAGCGTCTCAAATGTATTCCTACCCATAATGATTAATCCACCCTGCTCTATTGCAGTAACACTCCAGGCTGCAGATTCCTCATCCCCTGTTTTAAATACCCAATCTTTTTCTCCATTAACACCACTTACAAATCCATCCATCGACATCGACATCTTCACAATTAGTTTTCGCATAGCTAAAATAATTTATGACACAAATGTACCTGCCCCTCTTACAACCCAACAGGGCCGCAAACGACAATATCAAGGGCTAATTGCGACATTTTCATTTAATCCACTTTAAAACCAGGCAAACATCAGAAAATTCAAAAAACAAAAGCTATCGGAGGTAATCAGCCCGGCAGAGCAGTAGCACTGTCGCACATAGTAGCACCAACCCGAAAAAACTGAAGCTTTTTTTTCGGGCGGCTTTCTTTTGGTACTTTTCTTTGCCGCCAAAGAAAAGTACAGATATGCGCTGTGCACGCAACACAAGACAAATAGTAACTGAATCCAAGTCAAGTACAGACACGTGCTATGCAAGCAACATTTTTCAATTTCCTTCCCCGGAGAGTCTGCCAATAGGCGATCTCCGGCATCAAGGTACAGAAACTGATGTTGCAGCTATAGGCCAATAACGCTGATGCTCTTCACAAACTCGCAGCAACAACTTCGTGCTAAATGGGGATTGGTTAGGCTAGTTCATATCTGCGCTTAAATTCTGCAGCAAATTGTTCCAGTTTTATTTTGCCACTAACTTTTGCACTGCTCTCAAAAAAATCTTTCATTATAATACCAGTTCTTACTCCCAGTCCTAACTCTGTTATCAGGTCGGCCAGTTCAGCAGTCATGCCGCCAGCCATCATCCCCTGTTTCAACTGCTCGTCAGGTAATACTGTCCATGTCAGTTCTGGCTTGCCTATTGCTTGCCCAAACAATGCAGCAATTTCGTTTCCTGTAGAGATATCGCTCACCATATACTTCACCTCAAAACCCTTACCTTCCTTTTGCAGTTCTTCGGCTATTGCATTGCTAAGGTCCTCAGGGTGGGTTAGCGCCAGCTTGTCCGTTCCGTTATAATTATTGCCGAAGATATTCCTGCTTTTGAGCATTGGTATGTCTCTCAAAAAGTTGACGTAGAAAAATCCCGATCTCAGAATAGTAACGTTCACACCAGGTAATTGCTGAAGAATTTGCTCAACCCGGTGTGCGCCTTTTATAGGGCCATTGCCTGCACCCGCATCAGCGCCAACGCTGCTAAGGAATACTAAGCGCTTCACACCGGTGTTCTTTATAGCGTCAGCATATGCTTGCCCTGCATGCGCAATATTTTCAATCATATTGGTAGTCCCCATAGTCGGTGGCATCATCGCATAAACTGCATCTGCGCTTGCAAAAGCCTCTGTTAAAAACTGCGCATCAGCTATCGAGCCTACCGCTGCTTTGGCGCCCAATTCTTCTATTGCGCTTTTTTTATTCTGGTTGCTGGTAATTACGGTTACTTCGTGTCCCGCTGCAATCAATTTTTTTACTAATGGTTCGGCTACATTGCCTAACGAGCCTGCTGTTGTTATTTTCATTTTCTTTTTGTTTTAACGTGATACAAAGGTATTTTTGTACTTACTTTTCTACAAGTACTTACCTAAAAGTATGTATCATGGCAAATTTTAAAGAGAATTCTACCAACCAGTTTAATAAAAGGCTAGTTACCACAAAATGCCCGGTTACGTTTATTGTCAATAAGATGGGCAATCGTTGGAAACCGCTCGTCATTAGAGAGCTATTTTCAGGCACAAAGCGATATGGCGAATTAAAGAAGGCAATTCCTGCAGTCACTGAAAAAATGCTGATTCAAACGCTTAAGGAATTAGAGGCAGATGGCATCATCAATAGAAAAGCAATGCCTGTCGTACCACCACATGTCGAATACAGTTTAACGGTCAGTGGCAAAGATTTAGAACCCGTTATTAACGAAATGGTAAAATGGTCCTTAAAATATAACACTCATTAAATTCCTCCGTTGCCGGTGTTCTTCACCAACAACCGCGCGTGAGACAGCCAATCATACTTTTAAATTTTAAATGTGGATATGTTTTCTTGGAAATCGCTTTTTCCTGATAGTATCTTGCACACATCAGCTAATCAGCTAATCCTCGTATTTAGCTAATTGGCCACGTTCTTTGACACTGCTGTAAACCCTTTTTCCGATCAGAAGGTTTTTCTTTCCACCGGAAATTCCACCTGCAATCCGCTACAGGCAAGCACATCCGTTTTTCCGCCACCGGAAAAAATCGGAAATAACCGGAATTTTTTGAGTTGCGTCCTTTTTAATTTATGCTTTTTCAAATGCGACATTTTGTAACATTTTGGGTAGTTTTTGCGTAGCAATGTAACATTCGCTAAAGCTATAATAAGTTAGTACTGGTAATACTTTCAGCCAATTTACCCCGGCAAAATATCCTAAAACAAAAAATGTCACAATGTGACATTCTGGAAACCATGCAAGAAAAAGCCCTGAAGTCTTAAACAACTTTCAGGGCTATTATAATATCAGGAAGTAACCTTATTTACCAAACTTCTTCTTCAGCATACTTAGCGCATCATTCATATTCATGTTCGCCATGTCCGGTTCTTTCTTCCGATCTTTATTATGCTGCTGCGGCCTGTTCTGCTGGCTTCTCTCTTTCCTCGGTGGCGCCTCCTGTGCCTGCTTTATGGATAGCGAGATGCGCTTGCGTGCTACATCCACCTCCATCACCTTCACAGTTACCTTCTGGTTCAGCTTCAGTGCTTCGCTAGGGTCGGTAATATAAGTATGCGAT
>JAFDXS010000032.1 GCA_018267795.1 Bacteroidota bacterium
CATTGTGAAAAACCCTAGCTGCTACAAGTTTAAGAATGGCAGCATCACACTTACCATTACAGGTGGCGTTACGCCATTGTCTTATCGGATCGCTGGTACACTGCCGCCAGACTACCAGTACGATACTTCTCTTGCGGGCACATCCAGCATCTGGACTGATCTTATAGATGGTCAATACACAGTTATCATTACAGATAGCAAAGGCTGCTTCAAAGACACTACCATACACGTAGTGCAGCCAGCCGAGATGCTACTTACTACCACCATTGGCCCTAACGACTGCGAAGGCCAGGACAATAGCGGCGTGGTTACTGTTAATGCCACAGGCGGCACTGCACCTTATCGTTACCTATGGTCCACCAACCCACCTGAAACCACAGCCAGCGTATCAGGCTTACCTAATGCCCTGTACACCGTATGGGTAAACGATGAGAATAATTGTAAAGACTCTATAGCAGCGCTTGTTGCTTATGACGACTGCTGCAAGCCTTACATACCAAATGCGTTCACGCCCAATGGCGACGGTCTCAACGACCTCTTCCGGGTACGCTTCAAGGGCGATATGACTTTACTGCGTCTCTCCGTGTACAACCGCTTCGGCCAGGAGGTCTTCCATACCAATAATATAGAGCAGGGATGGGATGGCAAATGGAATGGTGTACCACAGGAGCTTGGCACTTACTTCTATTACATAAAAGCCTTATGTGGTAATAAAGGAGACCATGTAATGGAGCTTAAAGGCGATGTAACACTTATCAAATAAATTATTATCTAACCTTTTTTCGTAAAAGACTAAAGAAATATGAAGTAAGAGGAGCATTTTATATTAAAAACTTTATTTTTGCCTCCCTTCAAAGTACAATATGGAATACAGAGAAATCGTCGCAGTGACCGGATTAGGCGGTCTTTACCAGCTCCTCTCCACCAAAAGTGATGGCGCTATCGTTCGCAACCTTGCTGATATGAGCACTAAGTTCATCTCCGCCCGCTTGCACAACGTTACTCCGCTCGAGAGTATCGAAGTGTACACTACTGGCGCTAACGTGCGTCTGCATGAGGTGCTCGCAGTTATGCTGGAGCAGGAAGCAGCTAAGCCTTTAGTAAATGCTAAGGCAGACAACAGTGCTATTCAGAACTACTTCGTTAGCGTATTTCCTGAAATAGATATCGACCGCGTGTACGTGAGCGATATGAAGAAAATACTCAAATGGTACGACCTGCTGAAAGCTAACAACCTCCTGAACTTCGAAAAAGTGAACCAGGAAGAAGAAGCACAGGAACAGGCTGCCGAAACACCTGCTGAGCTGGTAGCCGAAGAAAAGCCTGCTAAGAAAGCAGCTAAGGCTAAAGCCGAAACCACAGAAGCTACCGACGGCGAAGAAAAGCCTGCTAAAAAAGCCCGTGCTAAAAAAGCAGTAGCTGCCGATGCCGCTGAAGGCGAAGAAAAGCCTAAGAAAGTAGCCCGCAAAAAGAAAACCGAAGAAGAATAACTTCATACTTTATTGATAATGAAAGGGCTGGTATTTCACCGGCCTTTTCTGTTTCCGTAAGCGCCACTGCTCGCTTATCTTTACACCTGGCCGCAACTATACATCATGAAGCAACCATACTGTCGCATTGTTCTCCTTCTGCACTTTATCACTTTCATTGTAGCTACGCACGCCTTCGCACAGGCGCCCAAGCGCGAGTTTCGTGCGGCGTGGATAGCTACCGTGGCCAATATCGACTGGCCCTCCAAGCCCGGCCTTCCGGCGCAGGACCAGCAGCAGGAGTTCATTCACCGGCTGGACCAGCTTAAGGAGCTGGGCTGCAATGTGGCCATAGTGCAGATACGCCCGGTGGCAGATGCGCTCTATCCCTCATCTATCGAGCCCTGGTGCCACTACCTCACCGGCAGGCAGGGGCAGCCGCCATTCCCCTATTACGATCCCCTGCAGTTCATGATAGAGGAGACGCACAAGCGCAATATGGAGTTTCACGCATGGTTTAATCCCTTCCGTGCTTTGATGGATAGCAAGAAGAACCTCAATCCCCGCTCCCACGTCACCTTTCAGCACCCGGATTGGATCATTAGCTACGGTGGCAAATCCCTCATAGATCCCGGCAATCCTGAGGCCCGCGCCTATGTCATAAAGGTGATAATGGACGTGGTAAAGCGCTACGATATAGATGCCGTTCACCTGGACGATTACTTCTACCCTTACCGCATAGCCGGCAAGGAGTTTGGCGACTACCGCAGCTATAGCCTCTATGGCGGCGGCATTAGCAAAGACGATTGGCGTCGCAACAACATCACCCTCTTCATATCCCAGCTCAATGCCGAGATAAAGGCCCAGAAGCCCTATGTGCAGCTCGGCATCAGCCCCTTTGGTGTGTGGCGCAATAGCAGCCGCGATCCGGAGGGCTCTCCTACCCACGCCGGCCAAACCGACTACGACGACCTCTATGCCGATGTGCTGCTCTGGATGCGCAAGGGCTATATCGACTACCTGCTGCCCCAGCTCTATTGGGAGCACAATCACCACGCCGCGGCTTTCAATGCGCTGCTGCCCTGGTGGGCGGCCCATACCTACGGCCGGCATGTGTACTATGGCCTTGGCGTGTACCGCATGCTCAATGTGTATAGCGGCCCCTGGGGCGGCACCGGTGAGATCATGAGCCAGCTGCGCGACCTTCGTCATTATCCCAACACTGGCTATGCCTTCTACAGCGCCTCCTGTTTCGATAAGCTGCATGTACCACTGTCCGATAGCATTCGCTACCATGCCAATGCCTTCCTTGCTATGCCGCCTACCATGCACTGGCTGGATAGTATTGCACCCGCCGCACCTGTGCTCAAGGCCATTCCGTCTGCGCAGGGTACCCTGCTGCAGTGGAAGCATAGCAACCCGTCCAAAGAGTTGATACGCTATGCTGTGTACCGCTTTGTGAATGGCGAGCCCATCAATCTCGACCGTGCGGACCGTATCATAGCCATACTGGGCAAGGAAGAGTTCCTTGATGCCAATGCCAACCGCTATAGCAAGAGCACTTACGTAGTCACCGCGCTCGACAGGCTCTGGAACGAATCTAAAGCGAGCAATGTGGCGAGCACCAGTGCCAACCAGTAATTTCCGGTTTTTTCCGGTGGCGGAAATTTGCTGGTGTGGTGTAAGTTGCTGAGTCTCATTGCTTAGCGGCTGAATTTCCGGTAGAGCGGAAAATTTGGGTGGCGGAAATTTGAGGCTTGTGACTGGAAGCCCTTAATTAGGAAATGTCTCATTGGGTGGGAAAATTTGTTTTGGGACATTTTGTTGGGAGGAATGGCCTGAAAGTATTGGCATTGCTGTATTATGCAATTTTTACTAAATGTTACATAATGTCTCAAAATGTCACAAAATGTCTCATTTACCGGACATGGGAGATTTTGGGTGATTGTATTTTGCGATTTGCAAATGAGTGGTTTGCTCATTTATGAGATAGGTTTACAGGTTTTCAAAGAGCGGATGCAGTGTGCTTATTAGGCGGGGAACTGCACAATGTAAGATACGATTTGGGAGAGGGTTGTTCCAAAAAAAGATATCCACATTTTGGAATTAACGATAGAAATAAATTTGTAATAATCAAGGGTTAAAACACCCTGAATAAAATAAATTTCTATTTATACTTTTAAGCTGAATGCAACTTTCTTATTTTATTTACAAAACAAATTAAAAGAGTAAAATATATTTGTATACATTTCTAACAAAGCATGAGTAAAGGCATTGAATCAATTCCGATAGAGGTTAGCTCTCGAATCTTAAGGCATATTAGTAGGGGGATTTACAGATCTCCTGCTGGTGCATTAAAAGAATTAGTTAGCAATTCTTATGATGCCGGATCTCAAAAGGTCACTATTAATACTGGCTACCCCGTTATTGACAAAATTGTTGTTACAGATAATGGAAAGGGCATGACAGAATCGAAATTCAAAGATATCATAACACAAATTGGGTTCAGCGAAAAAAATATAGGGGAGGAAATCGATGTTATAAATTCTTCGCGAAAAACTAAAAGAAAAACGATTGGTCATTATGGTATAGGGTTTCTAGCAATTGGTCAATTGGCTAAGAAAGCAACCATAATGAGCAAAGCAAGTGATAGCGTAACTGGAATAAAAGTAACCTTAGACTTTGATCAATTCGAAACACATCATACAAAGGGTAAGACAACATCAAAAGCAAAAGATGAAGCAGAAATAGAAAGGGAAGACAAAAAGAAAGATAGAAGTAAGCCAGAGGAGACTTTCAATATAGGTTTATGTACTATTGAAAGAGTTGCTTTTGATAACGAGTACAAGAATTTTTCTTTTACAAGAGTGGAATTGACCGATATACGTGAAGATGTTCAACGCCAAATATCAGGAGCCAAAACGTCACAATTATTTGCCCACGCAGATGATTTAAAACATTATTCTGCTTCTTTCCAGGATATCCTAAAATTATTAAGAGAGAAAGAAAAACAAACAAGCGAACTACGGATAAATAATCAAAAAGTACCGAGGTTAAGGGAATACTTTTATGAAATGCTTTTATGGGAATTAGCTGTCTATTCTCCTTTACCATATCCTAATTTCCCAATATTCAGTAAAGGCCACGAACTACATCATTTTGCTACTCTTTCAAATAAAACAGAATTCGAATTAAACGTTGACGGTTTTATATTAACCAAGCCTTATGAAGAATGGTTTTGGGAGGAAAAGGACGGATTTTCAAGTAAAATTTATAAATGGGAAAATGAAATTTATTACAATGATTACAAAGTAAGCGCTTACTTAGTCTATCAACCTGGCACTATGATACGTCCCAAAGCTATGCAAGGCATTTTGGTAAGAGAAAATGCTGTTGCAGTTGGTCTATACGACACAACATTTTTGGGGTATCCATTTAATGAAGGCACAAAATTCAATTCTCTAACTGGTGAGATTTTCGCTTCAGGCTTAGCAGGAGCAATGAATATTGATAGAGATAGCTTTAATCAGACGGCAGAGGAATACATGGCATTAACCGAATGGTTCCATAAAAAACTATACACAGAAGTATTTCCAGAAATTAAACTATTTCAAAAAACAAAAGAATCACCATCAAGAACGAAAAGCACGACGCTTGTTTCGGAAATACTAAATAGTATGGCCAAATCAAGTAAGAAAATCTCAAAAATTGAATTCCAATCACTAGGGAAAAGTGAAAAAAATCGCGTAAAAATAAGAAATAGGACCATAATAATTAATTCAGATCACAAAGACTGTGATATGAGTGCTGCTAAAAGAGAAAAATTATTATTGGCTATGGCATTAATAATAAGAGGTTATATAACCAATGAAATGTATGAGGAAGTATCCGATCAATTAGAAACACATAAGCATCAAATTAAAAGAAATTAAATTATGGGCGTAGATGAAATAATGGCTACTTGTCCGTTAAAACATGAGATTAGGGTAAATCTATGGGTGCCTTACATAAAAAAACTAAATAAAACGCCGATTAGCTATCTAACTCTATATTCACCTCCTTTAATGGATGTAAAATATCTAGAACATTGTAAATTAATTGAGGAAAAAGATGGCGTATACAAACAGGTTGTAGGTGTTGGAATTGATGCGGAAGGAGAGGCAAATACAGTATCTCAACTTGATAAAAGGCTTGAACTGCTCCTTAGCGGTAATATAAATAATTTGATCAATGGAACAATTAAAACTGCAAAAGTTAAACAGTTAGAAGATAAATTCCCTTTTGATGTGATTAATCTTGATTATACTGACACTTTGCATCGACAAGGGTTAAACACACAAATTTCCCCACATATCTTAGCTATAAGCAATATCTTTGAGAAGCAAAAAAAAGGTAAGGTTGATCAATTCGTTTTATTTTTAACTGCCTTCGTAGCTCCTCAACATTACAATCAGGGCTTTATTGATTACCTGAAAGAACTTATAGATATAAATATTAGAGAAACCCCGAATTTCGGAAGCAAATTAGAGAGATTATTCAATTGTAATAATTCTAATGATTATTATAATAATCATACGAATGAATGCTTTGCTGTCGCATTAACAAAGGTTGTATTACATAACATGCACGATTATCATTTTACTTTAGAAGAAGGTGAAATTAAATGGTTAATTAGAGACGAAAATATGCCGGAAAGAAGAATGTTACATTTAGCCTTTTATATAAAGGAATTTATACCCCCCCCGATTACTAAAAGAGCCAATATTGGACAAAGGAAAAACGATGTCAAAAACAAGTCTGTACAATTTTTAAAAGCAAGCTATCATACCCTGAGGGAAACTGAAGATCGAGAACGATTAAACCGAAAACATCAAAAACAAATCACCGAATTCAATAGATTAACTTTTGAATTAAATGTGCCAACTCCAAAAACAAACAATGAATAATACGATACCTATATTATCAACTTTTTCCGGGGGGGGATTTCTAGATATGGGTTTTATGAAAGAAGAATTTCAAATATCAGCAGCCTGTGAAATAGAACCATCTTTTACAACAGCTTATAATTCCGGAATTAAATCATTTCTTTCAAAAGCGCACAAATCCAAATCTATATCAATGGATGTGCAGCATTTCGATATCGAAAAACCTATTGATATCTCCTCTTCCAAAGAACAATTACTTATTAGTAAAAAATATAAAAATTCAATTGAAGGAATAATTGGCGGACCACCATGCCAAGATTATTCCACTGGGGGCAAGAATGCAGGGGTAGAAGGACTAAGAGGCAAATTGATTTATAGCTATTTAGAGTTGATAAATTTAGTTCAGCCTAGTTTCATTTTTTTCGAAAATGTCAGTGGCTTGTATAATACAAAAACACATCAACTAGCATTTTTTGACCTTGTTAAAAAATTAGAAAAGAATTATACGTTATGGTACGAAGTTTTAAATTCCCTTGATTATGGGGTTCCTCAAGACAGAGCAAGAGTTGTATTAGTAGGTTTTAAAAAAAATATTGTCAGGAAATTAATTCAATCTGGGTATAAACTTATTGATGAAAATAAACTACAGGACAATCTTGTATTTAGATGGCCTAATAAAAAATTTAAAAACCCCAAAAATATCTTATGGCCTAAAACTTGGAGTTTCGGCTCTGACATTCATGAAGAAGAACTTAATAATATACCTAAAATATATAGCCCTTTATTTGTTGCCAGCGCATTCAGCAAGATAAATAATGATGATATAAATCAACAAGAATTCTTTAATCCATATTCAAAGAGATTTAACGAAATTAATGAAGGGGACACTAATAGAAAATCATTCAAAAGACTTCATAGATACCGATTTAGTCCAACTGTAGCATATGGCAATAATGAAGTTCATTTGCATCCTACGGAGGCAAGACGGTTAAGTGTTAGGGAGGCTTTACGCTTGCAAACAGTGCCCGATAGTTATATTTTACCTAAGGAGATAACTCTTACTCAAAAGTTCAAAATTATCAGTAATGGTGTCCCGACGCAAAAGGCTGCATTAATTGCTAAAGAAATTAGACGTACCATGCAAAACTACTACTCTACTTTCTAACTGTACTTAATACATGAAAAATCCAAACTGGAATAGAGACGAATTAATATTAGCTTTAGATCTTTACTTTGATCTAAATAATAAAAATATAGATAGCATCAATCCTAAAATCATTGAATTAAGCGCTATCTTAAATAGTCTTCCTTATCATCAAAACGTAGAAAATCAAACCTTTAGAAATGCTAATGGAGTTGCAATGAAACTGGGGAATTTTCGTCGCTTTGATGAAACTCATATTGGAAAAGGTTTATCAAGAGGGGGGAAACTGGAAGAAGTAATTTGGTTAGAATTTTTTAACAATAGATCGCGCCTAAAAGAAATAGCAAGTAATATTAAAAGTATCGTGCAAAATAAACCGCTTACTAATTTGCTATCACGAGTTGAAGAAGATGATATAAGTTACGAAGTTAAAGAAGGTAATACGCTGTATAAATTGCACAAATTCTATGAACGTAACCAAACACTTATCAAAAAAAAGAAACAATCTCTTTTAGATAAATATGGTGCGCTAATCTGCGAAGTTTGTGATTTTAATTTTAAGGCTTTTTATGGTTCAATCGGTGAAGGATTTATAGAATGTCATCATAATCGGCCTTTACATACATTGAAAGGAACTGAAAAAATTACTCTTGGTGATCTCTCGCCAGTTTGTTCAAATTGTCACCGGATGCTGCATCGAAATAATTTTATGCAATTAACCATTAATGATTTAAATTCATTAGTAAAAGAAAATGGATATTTGGTCAAAGGAAAAGCGTAGTGAGGTGATGTCCAAGATTCGGTCTAAGGATACTAGACCGGAAAAATTATTAAGGTCTGCATTATTTAGTTTGGGCTACAGATATAGGCTTCATGACAAGAATCTTCCCGGTAAACCAGATATTATTTTTAGAAAGCAAAAAATTGCCATTTTTGTTCATGGATGTTTCTGGCATTTCCATAATGATTGCCCGGAGGGCAGAGTTCCAAATACGAATAGTAAGTTTTGGAAAGAGAAACTCGAGAAAAATATCGAAAGAGATAAACGGAATATTGAGCATTTACAATCTGAAGGTTGGAAAACAATTGTGATTTGGGAATGTGAAGTCGAAAAACAATTGAAAATAACAACTGAGAAAATTGTAAAAATTCTCAATCAGCAAAATAGTAGTGTCAAACGATGAACGGTGCCAACGCCGTGGGTGCTGAATAGATAGATGTGAGTTTGGCCCCAAAAGCAGCACATTATCAAGATAGCTGATTGTCGTATTAAGAAAATGCATTTGTACAACTTGCGTGGTTTTCGTACTTTTATATGTAAGCTATTGCCAGCGTAATCGACAGGAAGAATGCAGTGCAAGAGAAAGCGTGGGAGTTCATATCCTTTTATCATCTTTTATACAACAGTTTGTTTATTTATAGAGGGCCGCTTTTGTTTCGCACAAAGCGGTTTTTTGCGTGTGTTAATAACTTGTGGATTCTAACAGGTACTTAACAGTAGAGGGGTGGCATGGCATACATTTTTGATTAACTTTGATAAAACAGGTACGCTTATGTTTGATGATGATTTCTTAGATGACGACGAGCGTTCGATGGAAGAGCTTCTGGCACGCTACGAAGAAGTAAAAGAGGGAGCCGCGGCGAATATAATGGAGGAGGATGATTTTGAACGTATTATAGAATACTATTTCCAAAATAACAACGAGGAGCAGGCATTACTGGCCTGCGATATAGCCCGAACGTATTACCCGTTCAGCGGCAATGTGCTGCTACTAAAGGCTGAAATACTGACCCAGGCCCAGAAATACGGCCAGGCCCTGAAGGCGCTGGACGAGATGGAGCAATATGACAACAGCAACCTGGACGCTACGCTGCTGCGCAGTGATATACTGCTGGGCCAGTTTAAGTACGACCAGGCGGCGGTGCTGCTGGAGCAGAAGAGCAAGGAATTTGAAGGGAAGGAAAAGATAGAGGTACTGCTGGAGCTGAGTGATGTGTATGACGAGTGCGAAGAATTTGACGCTGTATTTGACACGCTGAAGCGCGTGGTGAAGATAGACCGCAGGAACGAGGAAGCGCTGCAGAAGATATGCTTCTGGGCAGAGTTTACCGAGCGACTGGAGGAAAGCGTGGCCATGCATACGGAGATAACCGAAATGGACCCGTATAATGCGCTGGCATGGTTTAACCTCGGTGCTGCCTACCAGGGGCTGAAGCTGTATGAACGGGCTATAGATGCCTACGAGTATTGCGTGGTGATCGATGATAAATTCGAGTTTGCCTACCGCAATATGGCTGATGCCTATATGCGCCTGAAATGGTATGAAAAGGCACTGGAAGCGCTGGAAAGACACCTGGAGATAGCCAAGCCAGAGGATGTGATATTTGAGGCGATGGGCTACTGCTGGGAAAAACAAAAAGACTATAAAAAGGCCCGTGACTACTATAGGCAGGCATCGCAGCTGAGCCCACAGGATGACGGTATATTCTATAAAATAGGTGAAACCTACAGCCGCGAAAGGCAGTGGGAGAAGGCGGTGAAGGCCTACAGCGTGGCGCTGCACCTGGACAAGGACAATGCGAGCTACTGCATGGCCATAGGCAACTGCCTGATGGAGATGGACGTGAAGAGCGAAGCGCTGGTATGCTACCTGAACGCTGTGCGCCTGAAGCCGGGCAACAAGAGCACCTGGGTGGCGCTGATACGCGGCCTGATAATGGCCAAGTACTACGACGAGGCGCTGACCCAACTGGAGGTGGCCCGCGAGCACTGCGGCGACAAGGCAGACTTCCGCTACTTTCAGAGTGCTATACTGCTGGAGCAGGGCAAGGCGAAGGAAGCTATGCTGCAACTGGAAAGGGCGCTGAAGCTATCGCCAGCAAAGGTGAAGGTGTTTACGGAGCTGAACCCTGAGTATATGCTGCGCAGCAGTGTAACAGACCTGATAGGCAAATATAAAAAGATAGCCAAACCGAAAGACAAAAAATAATAAGCATAAGAGCTGAAAAAGAGAACCAAGGATAGTTGCCCGGCCATGTGCCGGGCATCTTTTATTTAAGGCGTACTTTCTTAAGCTCGATGACATTCATAGGGTTGGCGCTGAAGCCGGTGACGGCGGGGCGGGTGAAGTGCAGGAGCAGCTCGTAGTAGAGCGGCACCAGCGGGGCCTGGCTGATGGCGAGGCTATCCATGCGGCGGTAGATGCGCCAGCGGAGGGTATCCGGGGCGTTGAGGCTTTCGTCGTACCAATGATTGAAGGTGTCGTTGTTGAAGCGGGTGTAGTTGGGCGGTGCGGGGAAATGGCCATTGAAGAAGGCGAGGTAGGTCTCGGCATCGGGGTAGTCGGCTATCCACTGGGCGCGGAACATGACGCATTGCGACTTGCTCATCTGCTGCTTGAGGATGGCCGGTTGTATGATCTCTACATTGAGCTTGATGCCTACATCCTGCAGCTCGCTGGCTACGAAGTTTACAATATCAGCATAGTTATCGGGGGTCTGGACGGTGATGGGCGGGAGGCCGCGGCCGTTGGGGTAGCCTGCCTGCGCGAGCAGTGCGAGGGCTTTCTGCGGGTCGTAGTGGTAGCCGTAGTTGTAGATGGTCTCGAAGCCTGCCA
>JAFDXS010000330.1 GCA_018267795.1 Bacteroidota bacterium
TAAGTTTCGCATTGCAGAAAACCAGGAAGCCTCAGACTATTTCATAATAAACCACGACGACGAAGCAATTAAAAATTATTTACTAACCCATTCTATTAAATCACACCCAATTTACTTTACGATGAGCGAACAAAATCAAATGCAGGAAGGCGGCTTTATAGACGGAGAGAATATGCATATCCGTGTTGACGGAGAGGATTTGGACATGTCTATACACGACCTGTCAATAAAGGGGAAGCACAATCAATATAATAGTATGGCAGCCGGAATTTCTGCACGTATAGCGAATATTCGCAAAGAAAAGATACGTGAAAGCTTTGCAACATTTGAAGGTCTGGAACACCGCCTCGAAAGCGTAGGTACAGTGCGCGGTGTAGAGTTTATTAACGATAGCAAGGCTACAAATGTAAACTCTGTATGGTATGCCCTCGAAAGTATGACTAAGCCAACAATACTGATACTAGGCGGCCAGGACAAGGGGAATGATTACAATGAAATAAAAGAGCTGGTAAAGGAAAAGGTAAAGGCCATCGTTTGCATGGGTGTAGATAACGAACCAATACACGAAGCTTTTGAAGATGTTATAGATACAATAGTAGATACCAAAAGTGCAATGGAAGCAGTAGCTGCTGCTTATTCGTTGGCAGAGAATGGCGATGTAGTGTTGCTGTCTCCTGCATGTGCAAGTTTCGATTTGTTTAAAAATTATGAAGACCGTGGCCGCCAGTTTAAAGACGCGGTACATGAACTCTAAAGAATAATTATACTGTATGTCAAAACTATTAAAGCAAACGAAGGGTGACCAGGTGATATGGGGAGTAGTACTGATACTCTCTTTTATCAGCTTGCTGGCTGTTTACAGCTCTACCGGTTCATTGGCATACCGTATGGAAAAGAATGCAAGCTATTATCTTATCAAGCAGCTCATGGTATTGGTATTGGGTGTACTGATAATCTATTGGGTGCATAAAATAAACTATACAAAGTTTGCCGGCGTAGCCATTGTGCTATACCTGCTGAGCCTGCCTTTGCTTTTCTACACCTTGTTTTTTGGTACAAAGCTAAATGAAGGCTCACGGTGGATAAGGCTGCCGCTTATTAATCTCACTTTCCAGACATCAGATCTTGCAAAGCTCGCATTGTTCATGTTCCTGGCCCGTATGCTAAGTGTGAAGCAGAATAGCATAAAGGATTTTAAGAAAGGCTTTATGCCTGTATTGATCCCCGTATTGCTCACCTGTGCATTGATTGCGCCTGCGAATTTATCTACGGCGTTAATGTTAGGCTTTACTTGCTGCATACTTTTCTTCATTGGCCGTGTGCAGGTAAAGCATATCATGCTGCTTGCAGTAGCGGGTATCATAGGGGTTGTGTTGTTGTTCACTGTTTCCAAGCTTACAGGTTTTGGTCGCGCTTCTACATGGGAGCAGCGCATAGAAGATTTTGCTGGTAAGAAAAAAGAAAGTGCAAATAATGTAAAGAGCCTTGCAGCAGAAGCAAAGCAACAGGGTACATACCAGGTAATGCAGGCAAAGATCGCTATTGCAAATGGCGGACTTACTGGTAGAGGGCCTGGTAATAGTCTGCAAAGAAATTTTCTGCCACACCCTTATTCTGATTTTATTTATTCTATCATAATTGAGGAATATGGCCTTGTGGGCGGGGCTATAATAATAATGCTATACCTGCTTTTCTTATGGCGAAGCATTTTAATATTCAGGCGCTGCCCTTATGCATTTGGTGCATTCCTGGCAGTAGGGCTTAGTATCACATTGGTGTTCCAGGCTATGCTGAATATGGCTGTGAATGTGCACCTCGTGCCTGTTACTGGTTTGACATTGCCTATGGTGAGCATGGGTGGTTCCTCTATATGGTTTACCAGTATTGCGATAGGCATTGTGTTAAGTGTAAGTAAGTATGTGGATGAAATGGAAGGTAAAAAGAAATCAGTAGCTGCAAAGAATAAAGATATAGCTAGCGAAACAGGTGAAGTAGAGGATGACGAAGAGGTAGAGGAAGAAAATGATGAAGAGGAAGCAATAAAAGAGAAAGTTGTAATAAATAAAAAGATAGCAGGCATAGCATAGTATGAGCAACATGCGCGTAATAATAGCAGGTGGTGGCACAGGCGGGCATATATTCCCCGCTGTGGCTATAGGTCATGCATTGCAGCGCCTGCAGCCTGGTACGCAACTATTATTTGTGGGGGCAAAGGGAAAGATGGAGATGGAGAAAGTGCCGCAGGAAGGTTTTGAGATTGTTGGCCTTGACATTGCAGGGTTTAATAGGTCAAATATTTTTAAGAACATCCTTTTGCCAATAAAGCTTATGCGCAGCCTGTCGGATGCAAAAAATATTTTGAAGCGATTCAAGCCCAATGCAGTAGTGGGAGTTGGCGGTTACGCCAGCTTCCCTATACTGAAAGCTGCTCAGCAAATGAATATCCCCACGCTCATACAGGAGCAGAATTCATTTGCAGGAAAAAGTAACCAGATACTGGGCAAAAAGGCAAAAGCTATATGTGTGGCCTATGAGAATATGGATAAATTTTTCCCGCATGATAAGTTGGTAGTAACCGGCAATCCTGTAAGGAAAAATATTTCTCAGATGAACATTAGCAGGGAAGAAGGACAAGTATGGTTGGGTTTAAATCCGGATCGTAAAACAATTCTGATAGTTGGTGGCAGCCTCGGCGCTAAGTCAATAAACGAAAGTATTGATGCACATCTTGAAGAAATAATAGCCGAAAATGTGCAGCTGATATGGCAGACAGGTAAGCCTTATTATCAGCAGGCTAATCAAAGAGCTGTAGCATTTAGCGATAAGGTGAAGGTGTATGAGTTTATAAAAGAAATGGATTATGCCTATGCTGCGGCAGATATAGTTATATCCAGGGCGGGTGCATTAGCTATAGCAGAGTTGTGTATTGCTGCAAAGCCGGTAGTATTTGTGCCCTATCCCTATGCGGCTGAAGATCATCAGACAAGTAATGCGGTAGCCCTGGTTGAAAGAAATGCAGCACTGATGGTAAAAGATAATGAAGTGCGGCAAGAGCTGGTGAAAAAGTTAAAACATCTGCTTGACGATGATGCTATGCAGGAGATAATGATAAAGAATCTGAAAGCCTTGGCCATAAAAGATGCAGATGAGCGAATTGCAAATAAAGTAATAGAAATAGCAAAATAGATTTGAAAATGAATGTTCGGGAATTAAAAAGAATTTATTTCATAGGTATCGGTGGTATCGGTATGAGTGCGCTTGCGCGCTTCTTCCGCGAACGTGGTGCTGTTGTGAAAGGATATGACCGGACAGAAACTGAGCTCACCAGGCAATTGACTGAAGAGGGCATTGGCGTACATTATGCAGATGATGCAGCATTGTTGGATAAAGATGCGGAATTGGTCGTTTATACGCCTGCTATTCCTGCCGACAGCAAAGAGTTTAATTGGTATCGTAATAATAAGTACCCTGTATATAAGCGTAGCGATGTATTGGAATGGATCACTGCATCACTGCATGCTGTAACGGTGGCAGGCACACACGGCAAGACGACTACATCAACCATGATAGCGTATCTATTACGTGAAACAG
>JAFDXS010000331.1 GCA_018267795.1 Bacteroidota bacterium
CTTCCTTGCCGGTGTACTTACTTATCTTATGCAGGGAGTTGATGTTCACATACAGCACATCATTGTCGCGATACAGTATGCGTATGGCTTCCTGCATGTTGCCGTTCACTTCTATCTTCTGCAGTCCGCTATATACGCCCACGCCGTGGTCTATATGGGTAACAAAATCTCCCGGCTGTAGCTCGCGCAGGGCACGCAGGGTTATCGCTTTGCCCCTGGTATAGGCCTGTTTTACCTTATATTTGTGGTAGCGCTGAAATATCTGGTGGTCAGTATAGCAAAGTATTTTCTTGTCATGATCTATAAAGCCTTTGCTTATAGCCGTAGGTATAGGTACAAAGTTTATTTCCGCCTTCAGGTCTTCAAAAATACTGCGCAGGCGCTCCAGTTGCTTCGCGTTCTCAGCAAAGATGAAAGGCTCATAGCGTTTGGCACCATGCTTTTGCAGGTCGCTTATCAGCATATTGAACTGCCTGTTGAACACAGGCTGCTCTTCTGTGGCAAATTGTAGAGCAGCAGTTATATCATCTCCTGTCAGTTTCTCCAGCGAGTGGTTGTACCATTCTATTAAGTGTCGCTTCTTTACCTGTAGCGCCCAGTTCTCCGGTGTTTCAAAGTCGTCACGGGTTAGTTGCTTTATCAGGTCTTCCTCATGGTCTATAGCTACCTGGCCTACCGATACGGTATCAGGTAGTTCAGTTTCCAGCTTGCCTATACGGCCTATAGTAAAGTCGAGGTCCTTTGCCCAGATAATAGTATTTGCCGGCAGGTAGTCGAGTAAGGATATCTTTTCCTGCGCTTCAAATTTTGTTTCAATATTAGGCAGAATGGATACCTGCAGCAATTTCCTTTCCGACAGCTGTGTTTCAGGATTGAATATGCGTATGCTATCCACTTCATTGCCAAATAGCTCTATGCGATAAGGGTGCTCATTCCCGAAGGAATAAATATCCAGTATACCACCGCGCATAGCAAACTGTCCCGGCTCATACACAAAGTCTTCCCGCTTAAAGCCCAGGCCCACCAGCTTTTCCAGTAGTGCGTCCACTTTCAGGTTTTCGCTCACCTTAATACTTATCATATTGCGGGTAAGCGTCTTTGGGTTCACCACCTTTTCGAACAGCGCCTCAGGGTAAGTAACTAATACCTTCTTATGCACCCGCTCCCCGCTAAATTTAGTCAGGGCCTCGGTACGCAGCATTATATGGCTGCTGTTAAGCTCCGTAAAATTACCGGCGCGCTTAAAAGAATCGGGGAAATAACAAATATCTAAGGCCTTGGTAAGATGCTCAAGGTCATTATGAAAGTAGGCGGCCTCTTCAGCATCATTGAGAATGAACACATGGTTTACATCGCTCATTTGCCAGATAGCAGTAGAAACAAAGTTGATAGCAGAGCCGCGAAGATTGTCGAGATAGACACGAATTTTAGGATTAGGCAATGACACTCCGGCCGCTAATTGTTTTAAGCGGATATCATTATGATACAAATCCAGCAACACCTGCAAATTCATGCGGCTGCAAAGTTACGGAAAAAGTGAGCGTGTGAGCGATATTATTTGTCAGATAAATAGATTGGGTAGTGTAACTTAGCCATTCTTATTAGATTCAGATGCCCCTTCAATGATTGGCATTATGTATTTGTGTAAGGGTGGCAATTTATTGACGATTATATCCCAAACTATATCATAGTCAACACCAAAATAATCGTGAATTAAGCGGTCGCGGGTACCTGCCATTTTCTTCCATTCAATAGAAGGGTGTGCTGCTTTAAATGCAGGGCTTACCTTTTTTGAAGCTTCACCGATAATTTTCCATACTCCGTACTAATGCTCTACAGAGTACCTGGTCATATATTACAGCATCTTTATCCTTACCGTCTACTGCAGTCAGAACAAAGTTGATTTCATCATTAATGTGACGCAATAATTCCAGGTCAGGTAAAAACATTCTCCACCTGCTTTAAAATATGAGGGCCAATATATTTGGGCAATGACTGTGGTGTAAGCAACTCTACCTTTCTGCCTAAAAGCTCTTCGAGGTAAAAAGAAAGGCCAATAAAATTGTCAAAATTTTTCTGACCGGGTATAAAATCTACTAACAAATCAACATCGCTATCAGTATTTGCATTATCTCTTACAAACGAACCAAATAGACCAAGTGACTTAACACCAAAGGCTTTTATTTCCATATTATGGTTGTTAAGTTGCTTAAGTAGCACTGCTTTATTTGTTACCTGGCCTTGCATAATGCAAATTTAGGCTATTATTAGCTATTAGTGCGCGTACGGATTGGGAAACGGATAACTGCATGTTGGAAAACTAATGCTATCATTACAACAAAGGTATATCGGAAAGTGCCATCATCTTTACCAACCACATTCATTGTAAATGTTATTTTGGTTGTCATCCGATTTTCATTGATAAAAAACGTAATAATTTATACTTTTAATGCCCTCCTCTAACATCGGGCTTACAAGATGCGTTTCTTATTATGCAGTCTGCTGCTTTTCTCTTTTTCTGCATCTTTTGCGCAGGAACAAGGCCTCTATGGCTGCGATATGCTGAATTGCGTGTTGCGGGATTCTGCTATCAATCAAAAGTTTGTGATAGATAAACGAGTACAGACCCCTGTCAGCATATTGGATGAGCATCATTTTCTTGCTAATTGCCAGGCGCTGCACACAAAAGCTATGACGATAGAAATAGCTGAGACAGATGATAAGTATGGAGGGGATAAAATAGGCTCGCAGTTAGTGTTAGTAAATATCACGGCAAATGATAGTTCCTATACTGTGCACCTATATGATGAATCTCTTCAGCTGTATGGTGTAGCAGAATTAAAAAAGGTAAACAATAAATACTATGTGCGCAGCAGGAAATTCAATTACCGTGAGGACTAAGCTATCTATAGCCTTGAGCCTGCAGGTGAAATAGCTCTGCATAGCGGCCTTCTTTTTTCAGCAACTCTTCATGGCTGCCTATTTCTATTAGTTCTCCTTTGTCTAGTACCAGTATCCTGTCTGCCATTCTTACGGTTGAGAAGCGGTGAGATATAAGCACAGCGGTTTTGCCCTTGGTCAGTTCTGCAAAACGCTCGAAAACAGTGTATTCTGCTCTTGCATCGAGCGCGGCGGTAGGCTCATCGAGTATCAGCAACTGTGCATTGCGCATATAGGCACGGGCAAGGGCTATTTTTTGCCATTCGCCACCAGATAGTTCTATACCATTGTTAAAGCGCCGCCCCAGTGCCTGCTCATATTTCAGCGGCAGCTTTTCTGCAAGCGCATCTGCCAGGCTTTGCTGTGCGGCAGTTTCTATTAAGGGGCGGTTTTCTGATTCCGCAATATTGCCCACAGCAATGTTTTGTGCAAAAGACATTTGGTATCGCAGGTAATCCTGGAAGATGATACCGATGTTCAGGCGCAGGTCTTTAATATCATAGTCCTTCAGGTCGTGCCCATCCAGTAGTATGCGCCCTTCGGTAGGGTCATAAAGGCGTGCAAGCAGTTTTACCAGTGTGGTTTTCCCTGCACCATTTTCGCCCACCAGCGCCAGCTTTTCGCCGGGATGCAGGGTAAAGCTTAGGT
>JAFDXS010000332.1 GCA_018267795.1 Bacteroidota bacterium
AATCTTATTAAGCGCCTTTGCATTCCTAAATAGCGCAGGAAAATATTGCAAGAGTATGCTGGAAGACTTGCCAATCTCTACCATTGGCAGCATATATACCTTAAAGCCTTTTTCTTCCAGATAAGGTTTTAGCACACTTCGTGCGGGCAGTACAAAGATAAAAGTATGCTTAGGTGACAATAATTCCGCTTCACTGACAGCGCATTTAAATGCACCTGTGAAAGCGATTGAACTATCTACTATTATTATTTTCATACGTGGCAGTTACAGGTATTCAATTATCAATTACTTCTTTCCATTGCTGCAGCATAGCAGCTTTTGTAAAACGGCTTGTAAGCCCATCAAAAGCATGGGCAGCAGGCTTTTGTGCCCTAAGCCAAAAATGCATCTCATCTGCCCACACCAACAGTTTATGTTCATCTACTGTATCCAGCATTGGCAGCAGTGAGCCTACTGCTGTGCGCCGTACAATTTCTGTAGGCACATAAGGCAGCAAACCTTGAACGTTCAATATTTCACGTGGACCTGTATGGCAATCAGTTGACACTACAGGTATATGGCATATTAATGCTTCCGCAAACACATTAGGGAAACCCTCGTATGCTGATGTAAGGGCAAATAGGTTACTATTCTTATAAAATTTAAAAACGTTAGACTGGAAACCCATAAAGTAGATATCAGCTTCTTTATACTTCTTTTCAACTTCCCAGTCGCACACCTTCAGGCCCAGGTCCTTTGCCAGTTTTATCAGTGAAGCCTTTAACTCACCATCCCCTAATATTACAAGCCTTGCATCTACCTTTTGCTCCAGTTGCTTCATTACCTTTATCAGGCTGTCATAGCACTTTGCCTGGTGCAGCCTGCCTGATGTAACGACAACAGGCTTAGAAAATATTTTTGCTTCTTCTTCCGTTAGCGGCTCTTTGCTCTTTTGCAGTATATCTTCTATATCATAGAAGTTATAGATCGTTTTTAGCCTGTTTTCTTTTATGCCAAAATATTTGTGTAATTCGTCAGAAAGTCCTTTCGATACGCATACTACCTCGTCTGCCTTCCTATAAAAAAATGGGATCAGGAGCTTCTTTCTTATAACACCCATTAAGCCACGTATCTCCCTGTCAAACATTTTAGAGCCACGTATGCTTATTACGACTTTCTCCTTGCCTTTGGTAAGCACATTCACATAATCGGGCCCTTCAAGAAAACTAATACACACATCTATATCATTATCCCGCTTTATCTTTTTTATAGCTTTAAGCCTGTATAACCAGGACTTTATTTTACCAAAAATGTTAGAATGCTCAGGCGGGTCAATAAAAATAACCTTTTCGCTTGCTTTGAAGATATTATCTCTACCCTTGCCTGACAGTACACATAGGGTAACATCATAATCCCCTTCGAGATAATGACTCAACAGCGAAATAGAGCGCTGTGCACCACCTATACCTAATTCAGACCCTAATAAGAGAACACTCTTCATTTTCAATATTCTATGAAACCTCAAATATGAGGCAGTATTAGCCGGAAAAAGAACCTTTATATGTTGTTAACAATTGTTTTATGCGCTGTTAACAAGCGCTTATGATAATTCTTTCGCGTTTATAGCATTTTTATACACATCCATATAGCTGCCTATACACTTGTCCATATCAAACTGCTCAAAACAAGTTGCTGCATTACTGCTATGCTCATGATAAAGCACAGTGTCACTCATATATCTTTCCATTGCCGCATATAGCTCCTGCGAAGAAACAGCGCCATCTTTGATTGGAATAATAATACCGGCTTGCCTGCCCTCATTTTGCAACATGTTGCTTATCTCCCCGGCATCTGACGCTATAACAGGCTTGCCACAAAAGAGATATTCGATAACCACTGTAGGCAGGCTTTCGGAAGCATATACAGAAGGCAGCAGCGCTACATCAAAGGTATTAATAAGCTCCAGTGGGGAACCGCTGTTGCCCGTAAAATGAATGCTATTATTATCCCTGTAGTCGTTCTTTAATTTGGTCAAATGTTCGCCATCACCTACTAATACCAAATGAGTATTATCCTGAGCAAGCCTTAGAAATGCATCAATAGCTGTTTGCCAGCCTTTCTCCGCTATACCGCGGGAAACCATACCAAAAACAAAATCCGTATCTTTTATTCCCAAATTTTGGCGTGTAGCCATGCCATTACCTGTTGGCTTTGCGCTTTGGTACCCATTATATATTTTGATCAGCTTAGTATTTGTTTCCCGAGAAAAAATATCATTGAAAAAAGCCAGTTGCTTATCTGATATACAAACCACCTTTTTAAGCGCCGTTAGATTCTTAGCAGCTTTACGCTTATAGTGCAATAAAGGAATAGGGATATTATTCTTTGTTTTATTGTAGAACTGGAGGTAATCGCCATGAATAGTAGTAACAACAGGAACATTAAGCTCCTTGCCCACCTGCACACACATAGCATCTACCTTTAGCAAATGGCTATGCATTACTTCCGTATGTTGCCGCCTTATCAACTTCTTTAATGATCGTCTTACAAAATAATTTCTGACACTGCTGTCTATCTTTAGCCGGAACAGTAAACCATCAATTTTTTGTAGTAATGCCGGGAAAGGATATTTAGCCCAGACTACCTCCACACCGGGAGCTATAATCCTGGCAATATTGCTATCTCCCTGGTCCTCATAAAAGCCAAACACCACTACTGAATGCCCCCTATCCTGGTAAGCCTTGGATAAGCGAAGCACGAAAGCTTCAGCGCCGCCGGGAACAATAACTTCAGTAGCTAATAGTATATTCATCTTTATTCAGTGCAACAGCACCATTTTCATATAGGAAGCGCAAAAATAACAAACGTCATTTAAGAAATTCTTTAATGCGGTGTTAATGCCTTAAGATAACTTTTTTAAATAAAATAAGGGCTGTAATATTAACGCTGTTTTGGTAAAGCCAACTGCAAGGAGCATGGATAAAATAAAAGTAGGGCTACTGATGGACAGCTTTATGGTTCACAACTGGATCTATAAGCTGATTGAAAAAATAAATAATTCGGGATATGCTGAGGTGTCACTAATAGTACTAAACACAGCAGCAAATAACCATGCACAAGACAGCAGGCTAAAAAAACTGATTACCAACTTTGATGAAGTATTTTTCTCACTCTATAAAAAAGCAGAGAATAAACTACACCCTATAGCCAATGACGCTTTCCTGCTGAAAGATGCTACGCCTATATTAAATGCCGTCCCGATAATAAATGCCGCAGCGATACAGAAGAAATTTTCAGACAGGCTGGAGGATGCAGATATCAATAAGATAAAGCAGTATGACATAGATGTTTTCCTGCGCATTGGCTTTAGGATACTAAAGGGAGATATACTTAGTGTGGCTAAGTATGGTGTGTGGTCTTACCATCACGGTGACAATAAGGTAAACAGAGGCATGCCTGCCGGTACCTGGGAGTTTTTAGAAAAATGGCCTGCAACAGGCTCTATACTGCAGATACTTTCTGAAGAGCTGGATGGCGGAGAACTACTGTATCGATCCCAATCAGCAACAAACACTTCTTACCTTAACGAGAACAGGAACAACTATTA
>JAFDXS010000333.1 GCA_018267795.1 Bacteroidota bacterium
AGTTTCTTATTTTTTTATAAAACTTATAGGAGAAGTCTTGCAAAATATCCCAAATATAGTAGCTTTGGTTTCGATTTAAGAAATTTCCCGGCGAGATCATCGCCGTCCCTAACACCGTAGCTGCGCCAGTGCGCAGCTTTTTTTATTTTCCTTCTTTAAACTTTCAAGTTAGATTAGAACAAAATTAAAATGAGATTAAAATTATACACGCTCAAGTATAAAAAATAGCAAATAGATTAAGTTTGTCCCATCCCTATCAAGTGAATACTTGCCAATGCGTATATTAAATAAGATTAAGCAATTCATAGAATTCGTTCAACAAGCTATTTATTTTCTTTTTAAAGAAAAGGATTAAAAAACCATTTAGAGGTTTTTAAACCTAATGGAATTAATTCTACAAAATTTCTCAACAACACTCTTTACCTTGCATGTAGCTGTTAACACAGGTTGATAGATGTATTAATCAGCATTGCAAAGAAATTTGTATTAGATAATGGAATAGGGGTTCCTGGGGCTTCTCTGAAAATGAGAAGCCTTTCTATTTTTAATGAGTCATAATATAATTACAGTTAGCCGGCGTAATACCTTTTGCTGGAAACCCATACTCACCACCAAGTAGCAACGCGCTGGAATAGTTTACTAGTTCTAGTTTTTTTAGGGCGAGACTAGCAAATGGGAAATTACGCGCATCTGTACCAATGTCAGTAGCAAGCTTTGCAGAGTCTTTTACAGTATAGCAAACATTGAGATAACCTATTTTATTATTGGAATCGAGAAAAGAGTGACAGGCAAATTTTATTGCTCTGTGGGCAGCAATGCTGTACTCTTCAAGAGAAGTATCATTAAAAAAGGTAATTGTACCAGTAGTATCATGAGGACTATAATGACCGCTCGTGTAAGCTTGCCCCATGGTAATGCCCATTCTACCAAGCATAGTCTGATAGCTTAATGAGTTAGTTGTTTTTTTACAGGAAAGAAAGGGTAAGGCCAGCAGGAGTAAAACAGAAAGCTTTTTCATGAATATTATATGGATAACACCAAAAGTAAAAATTTAATACTGAAAAAAGTAGTATTAAAAAGTGGAATAAATTCTTTACTACCGCTGATAAACTTATTTCTTTTTCAAAAAAATGGGCTCTTTGTTTCATCTTAATACAATTTAGTGGCTGGCATAAAAATTTAATTAAGTATATATACAGTTGACAGGAAGGCTGTTTATTTATTGCGTGAAGCCTCTCTTTTCAGAGAGGCTTATTTTTTGTTATACTGCTAATTAATGGCATTAAATTTTTAGACTAAGTATTGAATTCAGAATCTTTAAAAAATGGGCTTTCTTTTTAGGGAGCCTATTTCTTTAAGACTTCCCAAACAATAGGATTCGAAAAGCTGGTAGCAGTATCACGCAAGACCAGGGAAGTTGATGACAACGTATCTATATGATAAATATCTGCCCCGGATGAATCACCTATCTGCAAATATGTGTCTGACGCTAATAGCTTCCAATTAAAGGTTTGGAGCGGATCGAAATTGGATAAATAGGTGCCCGTACCATTAACGTTAAACGTTATGTAACTGTTGACAGAGTCATATTCATGGTAGTCCTGAGCATCAATGATGCCATTACCATTCAGGTCTGTTATTTCCTGTTCATAGTGCCACTTGCCTAAAAGTTTTGCCTCAGCAGGGGAGCCGCTATTGCTATTACTTTTACTACAAGAACTGATTAGTGCAATGCACAGGGCGCATAATAATATAGGTGTATATTTCATAGGGTAAATATAATTGTTGTATGCTTTATTGCAAGCTATATAAAGTATGAACTCATGATGGTAAATATTATTTCTCTAAAGAATGTATGCTGTGCAGCAAGCGGCCCCAGCGCATGTCTTTTAGCAGACCACCATCGCCGTAGCTAAGCCATACAAACCATGCTTTACCTACTACATGATCTATTGGTACAAAGCCCCAGTAGCGGGAATCGAGGGAATTATGCCTGTTATCACCCATCATCCAGTAGTAGTCCATCTTAAAGGTATATGAAGTAGCTTCTTTACCATTTATTATAAACTTACCGTTTTGCTCTGCCAGCGTGTTGCCTTCGTAGTTGCCAATGACGCGACGATATAGTGCAATATTTTGCGGGGTGAGCTGTACTGTGACACCAGCCTTAGGAATGGTAATTGGTCCGTAGTTATCGCGGTTCCATTTGAAATTAGCTGTATCGAGCGGGAAGACCCATTCACCTGGCTGAAGAGGGGATACTCCTGCAGGATCTTTTATATATGGCTCAACACCTGTTACATTCATTGCCTTCTTTACGCCATCCACCTGGTCATTTTCCAGGTTATAGAGATAAGTGTTATTATCAAGCTGCTGCACAAATTCCGCATTCTCGTCCAACGATGGAGCCATACCATTGGTATGCACTAAATAGTTAAGCTTAGCGTGTGGATATAATACATTAGGCTGACCATTTACATATACACGACCATTTTTCACTTCTACTACATCACCGGGTATGCCTATACATCTTTTTATTAGATTATCCTTTTTATCGGTAGGGTGGGTGATGATTTTGAATTTGCTGTACACCGCATCACGTCCATACAGGCGGCATAGCTGGTAATAGTCTATTTCGCCATGTTCATCAATGGCTGTATCGCCGTTAGGGCCATTGAATACTACTACATCATTGCGCTGCACATGGCCAAAACCCGGCAGGCGGTGATACTTCCATTGCACGGCAGTAGTATATGACTTACCACCTGTCAGTGGCATAGTGTTGTGCACCAGTGGCACTGCAAGGGGGGTCATAGGTATGCGCGGGCCATAGGCCAGCTTGCTTACAAACAAGTAATCGTTGATGAGCATTGTACCTTCCATAGAGCCGGAAGGAATAGTGTATGCCTCGAAAAGGAAAGTGCGGATGAGGGTAGCAGCTATAATAGCAAAGATGGCTGCATCCAGCCATTCGCGCCACCAACTTTTTTTCTTTTTGTTTTCCTTCTTTTTCCAGAGTGCCATGAGTGTGCTTAACTATTGGTTGCCAAAAGTAATAGCCTTGTTGAATAAATTAATATATAAGCCCGAACTTAAGCAATGTTTAACAAAAACGTTAAAACACTTAATGCCTGTAAAACTTGTCGCTTTTTTTCAATTTCAGGTTCGGGAGCGATTTTACTTTTGCGGTAGATTAATAAATAATAGATAGTAGTAGATCTGTAATGAATGTGAATAAATATAAAACGTCGCTTTTTTTCTATGTGGGGTATCGAGAGGCTTATAATTTTGCAGAATCAAAACATTATGTATAATTATTATTAATTGTAATTTTACATCACCATAAAAATGATATATGGAGAATAGGTTTCAGGAATACAGCCCATCGGCTCTATTACAGCCATATGTAGATTGTTATTGGGACAGGGCCTTCTTTGGGGATAAACATGAAGTGTCTGCACTTCAGCGTTGTGTACCGCTGGGCACTGTAGATATTATTATCCAGACTAATGCATACCATTGCTCTTTATTAATTAATGACAGATGGGAAAAGTTGCCCAAGTC
>JAFDXS010000334.1 GCA_018267795.1 Bacteroidota bacterium
TGGGCACGCTCTACCAGGGTAGTGATATCACCCATCCCTAATATACGCTGCGCCATACGCTCAGGATAGAATACATCCAGCGTATCCAGCTTTTCGCCCATGCTCACAAACTTGATAGGCTTATCTACCGTGTACTTGATAGATATAGCCGCACCACCGCGGGTATCACCATCCAGCTTAGTCAGCACCACACCCGTAAAATCCAGGCGGTCATTGAAGGCCTTTGCAGTGTTCACCGCATCCTGGCCCGTCATAGAGTCTACCACAAATAGTATTTCCTGCGGGTTCACAGCAGCTTTTATATCAGCCACCTCTTTCATCATCGCCTCATCTACAGCCAGGCGACCAGCCGTATCTATTATTACTACACGGTTGCCGTTCTGCTTAGCCTCTGCTATCGCATTCTGTGCTATCTCTACCGCGTTTTTATTCTCGCGCTCGCTATATACAGGCACCTTTATCTGGTCACCCAGCACCATCAGTTGGTCCATAGCCGCCGGGCGGTATATATCCGCAGCCACCAGCAATGGATTCAGTCCTTTCTTGCTCTTCAGGAAGTTAGCCAGCTTACCACTAAATGTCGTTTTACCCGAGCCCTGCAATCCCGCTATCAATATCACAGTAGGTTTGCCGCTCAGGTTCAGTTCTGACTCTGTACCACCCATCAGTTCAGCCAGTTCATCCTTCACTATCTTCACCATCAGCTGGCCGGGGCTTATGGCCGTAAGCACCTTTTCACCCATAGCCTTGTCCTTTACTTTGTCAGTAAACTCTTTGGCTATTTTATAGTTCACGTCAGCATCTACCAGGGCACGGCGTATTTCCTTTACCGTAGCAGCAACGTTTATTTCATTTATACGGCCTTCGCCTTTCAGTAGCTTAAACGCGGAATCTAACCGCTCACTCAGATTATCAAACATAGGTTCTAGTCCATTTCAAAAACGGATGGCAAAATTAACTTAAATACCGGATATTTTTACTCCCGTCATTGCGAGATACGAAGCAATCTCGCGAAACACGAGAATTCCTCAATTCCCTCACTCCCGTCATTGCGAGGCACGAAGCAATCTCACGAAACTCAAGAAACTACACCTCTCACTCCCGTCATTGCGAGGCACGAAGCAATCTCACGAAACACGAGAATTCCTCAATTCCCTACTCCCGTCATTGCGAGGTACAAAGTAATCTCACGAAACACGAGTCGCTACCAATGCTTCACTTCTTCCCACAAATCCCGCCATTCAGCATTCATACTATTTACAACTCCTCTTTTTGCTTCCTGCTACCTCCCTTTATTCGCTTTTCTTCGGCAATAGCTTCCTCTATTCTTTCAAAACCTTTATAATATACAAGCATAATACAATTATACTTGGCGATAAAACTGTCGGGGTAAACTTTTTCTCTATGTTCTACCATTCTTTTGTAGAGGTCTGAGGTGACACCTATGTATAATACCGATCTATTAGGAGATGAAAGGATGTAAACAACACCACCTCTTTGCATAAAAAATTAAAATAGAGAATAAATAAACGAATAAGTATCACGTAAACACTCATTACGTGAGATTGCTTCGTACCTCGCAATGACGTGAATAACAGAAATATATCTACCGTACCACCATCGCCCTGCTCTCCATCCCACGCTCAGTCGCCAGTCTATAATAATAAACCCCTGCAGGCAGGCCATCAGCATTAAAGTTCAGCTCATGCGTTCCTTTATCCACACGCCCATTCACCAGGGTAGCCACTCTTTGCCCCAGCGTATTATAAACGCAGAGCTGCACGTTCCCCTCTTCCGCCACGTTATAATTTATAGTAGTGGTATGACTAAACGGATTTGGCACATTCTGATGCAATGTAGTTCCATCTCTATATCCCTGAGCAGGATCGACGCCCAGGTAGGCATTCCCTTCTATTATCATATTCAGCCCTGCCGTATCTCCATTATCTATTACATACTGCCAGGCACCGCCGTACAGTATCCTCGATTGCTGCCCCGGCGGATTTATTCTCCCCGGCAACACTTTATAAGGACAAGTTGCAGATGTGATCGTAGAAGTACAGGTTGCCGACCATGACAGCCAATAAGTTCCGGTGCCAAGAGATGGTGGATGGGGCAAATACAATTTCAGGTACATAATAGCCCGCTTGGTAGATAGCAGTCCGCTATCAGCAGCAAAAGTATCTACCTTGTATATGCCCGTAAAGCCTGTACTGACTAAAACATTGGTCAGCGTATCACCCCATCTCACAGCACCACCTGCTCCCGGTGTGCCGCTATATATCTGCAGATTGCAGCCGGTAAAGGTAGACGGTACCCTCATCCCGTATTGGTAGCCATACACGATAACAGTATCAACTACCCATGTTATCCCCGCTGGTACATGAAACACATCCGCCACCCATGTTCCCTTCACCCTGTCCATGTTCACAGAGTTATCTATCATCCCGTTCGATTTACAACTCGCCTCTGCCCCACCATAACCAATATCAGTAATAAACGCAGTATCTGCTAGTAAAACAGTCTGTGCATTGGCATTGCAAACAAACATGCTCAAAACAAATAGGAGTATAAGCTTTTTCATTTATTGGTATTTTTCGGTGCATAATAAATTACACTAATAAAAATAGTGTATAAATGCAGAAAAAATAGCCACATCGAAGCCGTCATTTCGAACGCGAGTGAGAAATCTCCTGAAGCAATGCACTATTGCTCCATTTACAGTCGCTCCTCAATTCGCAGAAAAAATTACCGTTTTATTTATTTTTGCCCAAAAGTGTTTACCACAAAGCATTTCAACGGATTTATCGAGGGTATAAATGGGTATAATTGAACTGCTTTATACCTTGGGTGGAGTTTTATCTGAGCTAATGAACTGCTCGCGGAAATGTATATAATTTATCCAAGTCTGGCGATCGGCAGCTTTTATATGCTGTGGGACCTGATGCTTAGCATTGCCATTCTGTTTTTTTGCTACAGGTGGCCAGACAGCAGTATGTGGTGTGATAGGATGTAAAAGCGGAGCATGCGGAACCGGAGGAGTAGCTTTTGTTAGCGCAGGTTTCGGCACCTTTTGTTGTGTCTCCTGTACATCAGCATGCAAAGAAGGTTGTAATTGCTGCTCCTGCTCTACTATAGTTTCGTCGTCAGAATCTGTTGTCTCATGAGTTGGCAAATCATAAGCCTGGAAGCGTGGGGTCCCACCAAGGTTTTTCTCGCCACAAAGGTAATTGTCTGCAAGTAATGCAACTTCTTTTGTAAGGCCGGGAGCGACGCGCTTAAGAAATTCGATAAAATTGAGCAGCACTTCCATATGCGAGCCAGCGCTTTGCTGCTGTTGAATGCTGCGAATGCCCA
The DNA here is from genome assembly GCA_018267795.1 of Bacteroidota bacterium. Taxonomy (GTDB): domain Bacteria; phylum Bacteroidota; class Bacteroidia; order Chitinophagales; family Chitinophagaceae; genus SZAS-30. The sequence goes on from JAFDXS010000334.1 coordinate 3,358, forward strand.
AGAGCAGCTTGCGACGTATGTCGGCTTCCTCACGTGTAGCGAAACGCTTACCTGGTTCGCGTGACTGAATGGCGTTGTTGAGCTCAATTAACTCGGAGTACATGTTGTCTACCATCATGGCCGGGGTGTTGCGGGACATTTCTTTAAGTGTTGCCCAACGACCATTATTTGCCCAAAGGGAAATTGTCTTTTGCGATACTCCA
>JAFDXS010000335.1 GCA_018267795.1 Bacteroidota bacterium
ATAGCGCATTTTGCACACCTGGGGGGTATGCTGTTTGCATTTATCATATTGAAGATATGGGGAAGAAAACAGCGGAACCAATTTTATTAGAATAATTACGAGTAGTATGACAACGCAGAAACGTTCATTTCTTTCTTATATACCGGGCTATCACAAGAATGCTATCCTACAGATAATAATAGTATTCGGTACTGCATACGTTACCTTTCACTTTATAGAGGCGATAATGCTGATGTTGGGTTTTTCGGAAGATAGATTTGTGAGTGATATAATGGCTTACGTAGCGATGCCATCCCTGCCACTGTTGAAAGGTAAAGTGTGGACATTGATCACCTATGGCCTGGTAGATGTAGGCTTCTGGAAATTGGTTACGAACCTGGTATGGCTATATGCATTTGGTAACCTGGTGCAAACTATGGTAGGCTATAAACAGGTATGGCCGATATTTCTTTACTGTATATTGGCAGGGGGGATATTTTATGAGCTGAGCCAATTGATACCTGGTAGTGCATTTGCGGGCATATATTATGTATATGGCTGCCAGGCGGGAATAGTGGGTATGGCTGCGGCTGCAATAACAATAGCTCCGACCTACAAATTTTACCTGGGTGACAGATTCAGCATACCAATAGCAGTGGTGGGCGGAATCTTCGCATTGCTGATGCTACTGAATACGCAAATGCACATGTCTTTAATATTGTTGTTAGTGGGCGGAGGGCTTTGCGGCTTTGGCTATATTAAATTATTGCAGAATGGCTACAGGCCGGGTGGCTGGATGTATAGCCTGATAAGTACTGTAGAACGCTCAGTAACGCCAAACGCTCATGCTGCATGGATGAAAAATAGTAAAAAGCGTGCAGATGTGCTGCGCAAAATGTATGAACCCAAGCAGGGAATCTCTCAAAAAAATATAGATGAGATACTGGACAAAATAAACCAGCGCGGATATAACTCCCTAACGAAAGATGAAAAGGAAACGCTCTTTCGTGCGGGTAAAGAAGATAAGTAATTCAAAATTTCAGAAGCAGATACCTTAATAGCTAAATAGTATAACTCTGAAGGAAAATCAAAGTGTTTTCAGGCGCTTATTGAGCTATACCTTGCTTATCATAAATGTGCTTGTGATAGTATGGTCGGGGCTGTGCTATGCTGCGGCATATGTGAGCCCGGCTAAGACAGACAATATTGCCTTGTTTAGTCTTACTACTCCTTTCGCTATTATTGCCAATATTCTTTTTGTGCTATTCTGGCTTTTCTTTTCAGGAAAGAAATGGAGAAGCTTGCTTTCTGTAATCACTTTGGTGCTGTGCAGTAAAGTTTTTTTAATGGTATTCGGGCTTAATTTCTTTGGCAGTAATGATACTGCACACCATGAACGGACAATAAAGATAATGAGCTGGAATGTGCATGGCATGGGCATATTTGAGAAGAGTGACGGTAAAGAAACAGCAAGGAAAATAATGAACCTGATACAGGCACAGGATGCAGATATAGTGTGTCTACCTGAATTCTATACACGAAAGAATGACTCGATGAAGCCCTACGCACCGACGATAATAAAGCAGAACGGTTTTATGGAGTATAAATTCTGCTTTGACAATACGCTGGGGCATGATATATACCTTGGGACGGCTATCTTTTCAAAATTCCCAATCGAAGGATACCATATCTATCATTTAGGGACGGAGTGGATAAATATAGTGCAGTGCGATATACGGGTGCCGGGTGATAAAATGATGCGCCTTTTCTGCGTGCATATGCATTCGTTTGACCTGAGCGATGCAGACAAAAACAATATAGAAACCATGAAGCAAAACCTGGAAGTAGGTGGCAGGTGGAAAAGCTTTGTGACGAAATTTAACTACGCATACAGGCAGCGGGCTACAGAAGCAGATACGACTGCGCAGATATTGAGCCATAGCCAGTATCCGGTAATAGTATGCGGAGATTTTAATGATCTGCCGGGGTCCTATACCTATACAACAATAAGAGGCGATCTAAAAGATGCTTTCCTGGTGAAAGGAAAAGGGATAGGACGTACCTATAATGAACTATCGCCTACGATAAGAATAGACCAAATGCTATTTGATGGCAAAGCATTTAATGTGATGGGCTTTAAAAGTATTTCCAGCCAGCTATCTGACCACAGGCCTATAATAGGTTGCTTTGAAGTGCAATGATGTTATTGAGCTATGGTATCTAAATAAAGCGCTTCTACCTTTTTGCGCGCCCAATCAGTTTTACGGAGAAATTTTAAACTGGATTTAATGCTGGGATCACTTTTTAAACAAATGATATTGATGTATTCGCTTAGCCGCTCCCAGCCATAGTGATCTACCAAATGATTTAGTATCATCTCCAGCGTTTTGCCATGCAGCGGATTATTGGGTTGTGATTCTGTCATTGAAGCGTTGAAATTAATGTATAAAAGGGAGCGAATAGCACTTATAAATAGGGAAATTGATTATTTAAATCATTTCCCCGTTTGTATGCCTTATTTTTGCGAATATTTTAGATATGGCAGACCTGTATTTATATAATTCATATACCCGACAGAAGGAGAAATTTGAAGCATTGGTACCCGGCTATGTAGGCTTGTACGTGTGCGGACCAACAGTATCAGGTGAATCGCATCTAGGACATGCGCGGCCCTATATAACGTTTGATGTAGTAAACCGCTACCTAAAACACCTGGGCTATAAAGTGCGCTATGTGCGTAATATAACCGATGCAGGACACTTTGAAGAGGAAGGACGTGAAGCAGTAGATAAAGTGGGTGAAAAGGCACAACTGGAAAAGCTGGAGCCAATGGAACTGGTACACAAATACACAGACCTGTTTCACTGGGGGATGCGTTTGTTTAATTGTGAATCGCCAAGTATAGAGCCAACTGCGACAGGGCATATAATAGAGCAGATAAACATGATCAAAACGATCATGGATAAGGGCTATGCGTATGAGATAAATGGTTCGGTATATTTTGACGTAAAGAAGTATGCAGAGCATTACCCGTATGGGAAACTATCTGGCCGTGTGTTGGATGACCTGCTGGAGACTACACGCGACCTGGAAGGGCAGGAAGAGAAAAGAAATAAAGTAGATTTCGCGCTATGGAAGAAAGCACCGCCACAACATATAATGCGCTGGAGCAGCCCCTGGGGTGAAGGATTCCCCGGCTGGCATATAGAATGCTCTGCGATGAGCAGTAAATACCTCGGCGAGACATTTGACATACATGGCGGTGGTATGGACCTGCAATTCCCCCACCACGAAAGCGAGATAGCTCAATCTACCATAGCGCATAACCATGCACCTGTACGCTACTGGATGCATAATAACATGATAACCATCAACGGTAAGAAGATGGGTAAGAGCTATAATAACGTGATAAAGCTGACTGAACTATTCAGTGGCAATCACCCGATATTAGAGCAGCCTTATCACCCAATGGTGGTGCGCTTTTATATATTGCAAACACATTATCGCAGTACGCTTGATTTTTCTAATGATGCATTGCAGGCATCTGAAAAGGCAT
>JAFDXS010000336.1 GCA_018267795.1 Bacteroidota bacterium
ACAAAAAGGATATCTCTTTAATACCTTCAGTAATAAGAACCAGGCACATATAGTAGAGCGAAAAGACAGCCTAAAGCACTGGAAGGACCTGTACTCTATTGCACAGAATGTTACCATGCCTTCTGGCATGGATGCCCAAAGTAATACACCATCTGCTGCACAGCAGGGCACTTTGCATAGCGAGAGCAGCCACGCAGCAATGTCTGCCAACAACGTGCTGCTAGTGCAGGGCGCTATGTTGGTAACTACGGTAAAATCAGGCTTAATGCTGATACATATACGCCGTGCGCAGGAACGTATATGGTACGAGCGGCTGTTGGCAGAATGGAACAATGGCAGCACACCATCGCAACAGCTACTATTTCCTTCCTCGTACGAATTGCCACCGAATGATGCATTATTGCTTAACGAAGTGTTGCCTGACCTCGCACGCATAGGTTTTGATATTGCCCCCTTCGGACCAAATACATTTGCAGTACAGGGTGTACCTGCCGAACTACCTTCAGGTGAAGAAAAAAATGTACTGGACGAAGTAGTGGACCAGCTAAAGCATGAATCATCTGATGCATTGGCAAGCCGCTCCGACAGGTTATTAATAAATATGGCCCGTCGCCTTTCCCGCAATAAACATGCTATACAACAGCCCGAAGGGCAACAGGCGCTGATAGATGAACTATTTGCCTGCTCCCAACCAGAGTACACACCCGATGGCAAAAAGGTATTCATGATGATACGCAAAGAAGAATTGGATAATATGTTGGGCTAAATCTTGATTTTAATCATATAGCCTCGGCGTATTTTTCGTAACTTTGCAGCCGATTTAATCTAATCTGTAAGCGATTTATGTCAGCACCAAAGTTCTATCCGTTAAAGGTAAAAGAAGTGAGACCGGAAACGGCTGATTGTGTATCTGTTGCATTGGAAGTTCCGGAAGAACTGGTAGAAACATTCAAGTTTGCCCCGGGCCAGTACCTTACTTTTCGCAAGCATGTAAAGGATGCTGAAGTACGCCGTTCTTACTCCATTTGTGCAAGTCCTAATGATAAAGAACTGCGTGTCGCTATAAAGAAAGTAGATGAAGGCAAGTTCTCTACTTTTGCCAACGAAGCACTAAAGCCCGGCGATATGCTGGACGTGATGCCCCCATTAGGCAAGTTTACTCCCAAGATCAATACTGCACATAAAGAATATCTTGCCTTTGCTGCAGGTAGCGGTATTACCCCCATCATCAGCATTATGAAGGCTGTGCTGGAGAATGAACCTGATAGCAGCTTTACGCTGGTATATGGCAATCGCAGCCGCAATACTATTATCTTCCGTGAAACTATAGAAGCGCTTAAAAATAAATATATGCAACGCGTTCGCGTATTTCATGTATTGAGCCGCGAACATATGGATGTTGACTTATTCAATGGCCGCATCACTGCTAAAAAATGCAAGGAATTTTGCGATACACTTATTAACGTCAGCGACATGGATGAGGCCTTCATTTGCGGGCCGGAAGAAATGATACTTTCTGTACGTGAGCAGCTTGTAGCGTTAGGTATGCCTGCCGCTAACGTACATATAGAGTTATTCACCTCACCAGACCAGCCAAAAGCTTCTCACCAAAAATGGGCATCTGCACATGCTGAGGATAATGGTGAATTTAAAAGTAAAGTATCTATAACACTCGATGGCACTACTTTCGAGATGGAGCTTGCCTACAACGGCGACAGCATACTGGACGCGGCGCTAAAGCAGGGTGCTGATCTTCCTTATGCATGTAAAGGTGGCGTGTGCTGTACCTGCCGTGCATTGGTAGTAAGCGGGGAGGTAGATATGGAAGTAAACTATGCACTGGACCATGATGAAGTAGAGAAAGGTTTTGTGCTTACCTGCCAATCACATCCTAAAACGGAACGTGTGGTGATTGATTTCGATGCGCGTTAGGCAATTACCATTCCCTGCGGCGCATCTGTTTCTTTTCTGATTCCTTACGTTTGCTATCGAGGCGTTTTTCTTTAGCCGCTTTCGATATTCTTGTAGGCTTCCGTTTTTTAGGCACCACCAGGCTTTGTGTCACCAACTCCTGCATTTTCTTTAGTGCCAGCTGTTTGTTTTCCAGCTGCGATCGAGTCTCGCTGCTGCGCACTACCAGGCAGCCATCTTTATTTATCCTGTTAGCTAACTTATCTTCTATGCGTGCTTTTTCTTCTTCGCTCAGGGCATAAGACTGCCTGAAGGGCCACAGCGCTTCCACCATTGTCTCTACCTTATTCACGTTCTGTCCGCCTTTGCCGCCACTGCGTGCAGTTTTATAAAATACCTCGGCAGAAAAATCTTCCATAATAACACAAAAGTATTGTAAGCAGGCAATATGGCACGCTTCTTTTGATTATATTTAATATCGCAACAACAAATGCATTGATGAGTAAATCGGCCAATCAGCTTGATAGCCCGAATAATGAAATTAATATTCAGGAGCAGGAGGAAATGCATCGCAAAGCATTGCTTGAAAAAATAGTATCTGCAGAACGAAATGCAAGCAATATCCGCCTTGTGGTCATAATAGTTAGTATAGCTTTATATTTCCTCACAAAAACACCCGGCACTAATACGATACTGGCCAATATCCTTGTAGCTGTCATTACCCTTTATGGACTGGTTATTTTCATATTTAAGCCCTTTAATGCAACTACTATAAAAACAGTAGGTGGTCTTACCTATGCAGGTGACGTAATCTTTACCACGCTGTGGCTGTCTGCTACCGGCTGCTGGAACTCCCCCTACTACATCATTTACTACATATCTATCATTGCAGTAGCCTTTCGCTACAATACCCGCACAGTAGTATTAACTGCCGGCCTGTACACACTTTGCTACATAGCATTGCTCATGATGGGCAACCAGTTTTATGCACACGTGCCGGAAACACTGTATCGCTGCCTCTTTATATTCATTTGTGGCTATTTCAGCACCATGATAACCAGGGAAACTTATACACAAACACATGAAAAGCTGAAGCTAAAGCAACTGGCAGAAGAGCTAAAGGAAACAGAAGCCGAGCTACGCAAAAAAACGAATGCCCTGAAGGGGATAAATGATGAACTGGAAATGATGGTGGACGAGCGCACACAGGAGCTGCAGGAAAGTGCCAATAGGTTTAAGAACCTTTTAGATTCTATCCCCCTTATAGCATGGACAAGCACACCGGAAGGTGATACATCCTATCGCAACATTGCTTTTTACGAATTTGTAGGTGATGTCAATTTTGATGAAGGTGTCAATGCATTTATACATCATGATGATCGGAAAAAATTGTTGGAGCAATGGGAACAGGTGAAAAACAGTGGTGCCCCAATGGAACTGGAATATCGCTGGAAGCGTCACGATGATACTTACATCTGGATGCTGGCCCGCGTGATAAGCATTCGCAACGACAAGGGCGAGATAATGCTATGGATAGGCACTGCTACCGATATTAATGAGCAGAAGAAGCTGCTGGAACAAAAAGACCAGTTCATAGGCGTAGCCTCTCATGAATT
>JAFDXS010000337.1 GCA_018267795.1 Bacteroidota bacterium
ATGGAAGAGTGCCAGCGTATGGGGCTGGCGGTGTTAGGGCCGGATGTAAATGAAAGCTTAAAAGGTTTCTCCGTAACTAAGGATAGTGTAGTACGCTTTGGTATGAACGCCATAAAAGGGGTGGGTGAAGCTGCGGTAGAAGATATCATTGCCGAAAGAGAATCCAACGGGCCTTATACCTCTGTATTCGATTTTATATCGCGTGTCAATCAGCGTACAGTTAATAAAAAGTCTTTAGAAAGTCTTGTGCTTGCAGGTGCTATGGATGGTTTCAAAGAAATGCATAGGGCTCAATACTTTTATGCGCCGCCTACTGATCCGCTTACCGGCATGGAGCGACTGGTGCGTTTTGGTAATCAGTTTCAGGCCAGCTCATCTATGGCCACCAATAGCCTGTTTGGCGAAATGGCTATGCCAGATGTAAAACCTCCTGCCATACCTGAATGCAAGCCATGGGACCTGCCTGAATTGCTGGATAGAGAGAAAGAGGTAGTAGGCATTTATATTAGTGCGCATCCGCTTGATGGATTTAAATTCGAGATGGAGCACTATGGCATTACGCCTATTAAGGATATGGAAGCCAACAGGGGCAAGACGATACGCATAGCCGGCTTTGTAACAGATGCTGCCCACATGACCACTAAGAAGGGGAGCAAGTTTGGCAAAATGATACTTAACGACTACTCCGGCAACCATGAGATAGTATTTTGGGAGAAGAACTATGTGCAGTATGGCAACTACCTGGTGAATGGCCAAAAGCTTATGATACAGGGTGTGTACGAAGAGCATAGATTCAGGCCGGGAGTAATGGAGTTCCAGATACAGAGTATCATGCTGCTGGACCAGGTGCGCAAATCGCTTACCAAAAAACTGCATCTGCTTTTAACCCTTTTCCGTATCGACCCCGATTTCGTTACCTTCCTTGAGGATAATGTGAAGCGGCACCCCGGCAATACAGACCTTATGCTGCAGGTAGTTGACGAGGCGGAGAATATGAATATAAAGCTGAAAACACATAGCACCAAAATGGAGGTAAATGACGAGCTGATACAATACCTTCAGGAACATGAAGATATAAGGTATTCGCTGGAGGTAGCATAATGGCCTGGGGTTGGTAATCATAAGGTTTTGTTATTATCAATTTAAGTTATCCATGCATAATCTGGTAGCTTTTCTTCAGCACTGAAATTTGATTTAACTTTGGAGTTCATTTTTAAAAAACAATAATAAAATAACAATACAATGGCAGCTGTATTCACTGATTCAAATTTTGATACTGATGTATTAAAAGCTGATAAATTAAGCGTAATCGATTTCTGGGCACCGTGGTGTGGTCCTTGTTTGGCTTTAGGCCCTACTATCGAGGCTTTATCTAAAGACTATGATGGTAAAGTGAACATAGGAAAGGTAAACGTGGACGAAAATCCTACTATTTCTATCAACTATGGTATCACAAGTATTCCTTGTGTATTGTTTATAAAGGACGGCCAGGTGGTTGACAAACAAGTAGGTGCTGCACCAAGAAATGTATTCGAAAAGAAGATACAGCAGCACATGTAATTGCTGGAATAATACAGACCTCAATAAAAGGCTACCTTTAATCGGGTAGCTTTTTTATTTGGCTCCCTTCTTTACCTCTCTCAGCTTACCGTCTTTCACAATCTTTGTTTCCTTCATCGGTTTAGGTACGTAAGGTATCTCCTGTGGAGCAAGTCGTTCCTTTGTTATAAAGCTTATCTTCCTCCTGTTGTGGTCTTTTTCTTTGGTTACCACAATGTCTAAGGCTCCATTGCTGAAGGTATATTCCAGGTCGGGGCAGTCGTCGCTGAGGAAGGCGAGTTTGTTTTTAACTATCAGGTGCTTCATGTATATTTCCCTTGCTGCCGGTGGTACATGCTCCTTGCCAAGGGCAATATTTTTCACACACTTAGTATCCGTATGCTTTTCTTCAAAATGTTTAGTGACGCCAAACTCGGGGAAGAATATTGCACGTTCCTTTAGCCGCCCATTTGCATCGTACTTAAAGGTCTCAATATGCTCTATCTGGTGTATGTCATTCATGCGAATGTCCTTGAGCGGCATGTGCTTTTTGTTGAAGTAGTGCTCTGTTGTAAACTCAGGCTTTCCGTTGTAGGAAGAGCGTTCTATCTCCAGCGTGCCCTCTGCTGTCTTCTCTGTTTGGTAGCTATAGGTCCTTACATAGTTATGTACCGGCGCTTTGGTTTCGGCATAGGAGAAGTAGGTGATGCGGTTAAACGTATCATAGTGCCAGAGGTTCACTTTAGATAGCGCATCACCTATATAGTACTCGCATTTTACTACTTGCTTTTTATTGTTCAGATAGTTCACTGTGCGGGTGGGCTTGGCTTTGGGCGCATTCTCTACGGCTACTGTTACACTGCTGTCGGTAGCAGCGAAGGTTGCTATACTATCGAGGAAGCTAAGCCGGGCACTATCGCCGACATCAAATGTGTAGTCGTATTGCTTTACCAGGGTGCCTGTCTTATAGGTCTTCCAGCCCGACTGGAAAGTGCTTTGTGCGCCACTGTCTATAGACATAAGCAACAATAGCATCATCATAAAGAATGACCCGGATACAGCCTGTATGGAAATCTTAGATGGCAATGGGTAAACATACAAAACTTAGCTTTTTAATTAAAGCCACAGGTATTTGTTACTCAGTACTTTAACAATTCCTAATGATTAGCCCGCAAAGATGTCCTTATATATATGAGTAAGCGACTGCAGGTATATGATGACCCGGAACCAGCAAAGCATGTGGTAATTGATAAAGGCCTTATCCTTTTCTAATGCAGCACGGTCTTTTTCCTTTATCAGGCGCTCTATCTGTTTCTTGCAAAAATCCAGCATCTGCTCACCGCAGCTCAGTTTGTTGTAGGCTGCATTGTATATCTGCTCCAGCTCACGTATTATATCGTCAAAAAAACTATCTGATTTTATAAAGGCTTCCGGGTTGGCCGATATGCTGTTTACCAGCCAATGTTTGTATTGAAAATTGTCTATCCAGCTTTGCAGGTTATTGCGTATTACGGCACCCTTTTGCAGCCGGGACTTTACCTGTTCTTCAGTTAGCTCCAGTTCTCCATTTGATAGCAATAAATAGAATTTTCCTTCCCGTTCCAATATTTCCATTGCGCCAGATTTTCTACAGGGTCAAAGATAATTAATAATCATACCTGTTTTCTGTATCTGTGGTGCTTAGTGAAACATTAACAAATAGAGGTCTGCTATTATATTCGTAAGCCCCAGTAAGCTATTGTGCATATCTTCTTTTGCCCATCACAGAAACCCGTCCGACCTTTGTATCGCTATAAAACCTTAAATCCTATGAATATTGAAGATCAAAGATTACAGGCCCGTGAGCTTTACTTTCAAACCGATCTCAATCAATCCCAGATAGCCACCGAGAATGGAGTATCGCAGAAGACAACTTCCCACATAGCGAAGAACTGTCGCTGCGCGGCTGTCAAACAAAGATCCCGCCACACTCCGCCTACGC
>JAFDXS010000338.1 GCA_018267795.1 Bacteroidota bacterium
AGGGTTAGCCACACCAAATTTATCTATACGTGTCAGCAACACATTGTATGTACGCTTTACGGCATCCTTTGCTTCTTTGTTTATTTTAGCTAAAACCTCATCGTTTGTAGAGTTCAGCGTAATATCCTTTTCAGAAGGTTTGGTAAACAGGTAAGCCAGTTTCGCATTCGGGTTTTCCTTTTTAAAGGTTTCACCGAAAAGCGTTACAAAGCTCGCCTGGCTGTTAGCTTTAGCTGCATTGGCGTCAGCTATAGCCTTGTTCAGCACCGGGTCTTTTGGATTGTTTGACATAGAGCGGACAAGCTCGTCAAGGCTCACCTCGAGTGTAACGTTCATACCGCCTTGCAGGTCAAGGCCCAGGTTCAGTTCCTGTTCCTTAGCTTCCTGAAGTGTGTACTTCTTAAGCAGGGGAATGCTTACTACTGTTTCGCCTGCCATACTATCATTGATAGATCTGTAGTGGGCGTCGATCAGTTTGTCAAGCTCAGGGCCTGTAGCTGTGGGATTTTCTGCAAGTGCAGCCCGGCGCGCATTAGCACGGGCTTTGCTTTCTACATTGCGAACAATGAATGTAAATGAAAGTTGATACAGCGAGATAAGGATAAGTGCTGCGGTAAAAAATTTTACCAACCCTTTTAATTGCATAGATGCTTTTTAATTATACTATATTAAAATGTATGTGTAAAAACGGAAGTGGGCAAAGATAGGATTTAATATAAAAAAATAAAGAATTGCTTGAATTTTACGGCTTTTTTGTCAAAAAAGATAAATCTCAAAATCTTTTAGCATATTTTTAATGATTATCTTATTTTTACGTGTATAGTTCACAGCTGAAAAATATTAATGCATGATAAGGAAAATTACGCTATCAGTTCTAATGTTCTTTGCCCTTCATTCTGTTGCACATGCACAAGCATGCGGTCAGGATGTGGTAACACAAAGAATAAAAGCTTCTGATCCTTCCTATGACTCAAAGTTCAACGATTATGTTTCCCAATGGGTGTCATGGGAAAGGGCTCACAGCGGCGCTATGGCGCGTACCGTTCTTGCAGGAGGCACCGGTCCGCAGGTGGTTTACCAAATTCCGGTAGTAGTGCATATCATATATCCCGGCAGCACTTATGCAACTCCGTCAGTAACTAACATATATAATCCTACTGATGCTCAGATAGATACAATGATCGCCTATCTCAACAGGGTTTATTCTGCTACATGGTCAAGCTTTCCTGACAGTACCAGTGGCGGTACTTATCTGCCTATTCAGTTTGTTTTAGCTCAGCGTGACTCTGCATGTAATAGCACTAATGGTATTACCAGGACTGACGGCAGCTCAGTAACAGGCTATACTACAGGCGGTATGAATCTTACGAAAACTACGGGTGCTGCAGAAGTATCTGTAAAAGACCTGAACAGGTGGCCTATAGATGAATATATGAATATATGGGTGGTAAGCAAAATAGACAGTACAGATGGCTATTCAGCTTCCAGCTCGTATGTGGCTGGTTTTGCATACGTACCAAGCGGTGCTTCAGGTGGCAACCCGGCCAGCCTTGATGGTGTTACTATGCTGGCGCAGCAGGCAAGGGCCACAACAAATGTTACTTTGCCGCATGAGTTAGGGCATAGCATGGGTCTTTATCACGTATTCCAGGGAGGTTCGGTTACATCTTGCCCCCCTACAGGCCCCTGTGCTTCCACAGGCGACCTGGTTTGCGATACGGAACCTGAAAAGCAATCTAACTTTAATTGCCCCGCAGATCCTAACCCATGTACTGGGTTATCATACAACAACACACAACATAATATAATGGACTACTCCAGTTGCCAGGACCGTTTTACCCATGGCCAGCGCGACAGGTTGATCTTTACATTATTAAATTCTGCTTATGCATCCGGCTACAACAGGCCGCGTACAGGGCTTATCGGTTCATTGGGTGGGGTAGCACCTGCAGGGCTTACAGCGCTTAGCAGCTCTTGCGTTCCTACTATATCAAATCCTTCTAATACATTAAATGCCGGTGTTACCGAATTCCGCATTACTGATACCACTGCTAATACATACGGATATGTAAATACATATCTCGATTATGAATCAGATGGTTATAATGGTGATGGTAATAAAGTATATATAGACCGCTCATGCAGGGAAGGTGCTACATTGTTAGCTGGCAGCACTTACCAGTTCATGGTACAGACAGGCGACGTAACTGCAGGCGAAAAAGCCCGCGTATATATAGATTATAATAACGATGGCAGCTTTGATGCTACTGAGCTTGTAATGAGCGTGGATGGTACATCTGCCAATCAGCAATTGAAGGCTAGCGTTACGCTCCCTACCGTAGTATCAAGAAGCACGCTTGTTACTTGTACACCGTTGCGCATGCGCGTTATTTCAGAACGTGGTACTGTTAGCCCGGTTAATGTGTGCGGTGCCCTTTCTTATGGCCAGGCTGAAGATTATATGGTTATTATAAAAGGCAATGGTCCTATATCTGGTGGCGTTACCATCTCATTGCCGGCCGGCAGCAACCCATCATGTTCAGGCGATACATTGAAATTCAGGTCTAAGCTGGCTTCCGGTATCACTGCCGCTACTTACAAGTGGTATGTGAATGGTACTTATAATGGTGTTACTACAGATTCATTCATCACTACTTCCATTACCAATGGCAGCACTGTTTATGTAAAGGCATTCTTTGCCGGTGCATGTGGCAGCGATAGTGCCATCTCTAATACTATTACTGTAATCCGCTCTACAAGCGTTACACCGGTAGCTTCTATAGCATTAACTACTGGTAACAACCCTGGTTGTGCAGGCCAGGCTACTACATTTACAGTTACCCCTACCTATGGCGGTACAACGCCTTCGTACCAATGGCAGGTGAATGGCTTTAATGTAGGTATCAACAGCACTACTTACACAGGCACTTTAAGCGCCGGCGATATGGTGACATGTATCATGACATCCAGCTCTGCCTGCGCGAGCCCTAATGTGGTTGTTTCTAATTCTATTACAATATTCCATTACCACCTTGTAGCTGGTATTACTATCAATGCTACTATGCCCGGCTGCTCTGGTAAGCCAATAGTGTTCAACAGCACCCTCACCAACACCGGTATTAGCCCTACCTTCCAGTGGTATGTAAACGGTGTGGCCCAGCCAGGCGCTACAGGTACTACTTATGTTACCTCAACTCTTGCTTCCGGCGATGTGGTGAATTGTATCATGACTGCACCTGATTCATGTATTATTAATCATGTGGTTACTTCAAACAGCATTACGGCATCTATCTCACCTTCTATTACACCTTCTATCACTGCAGCACATACAGCGGGCAACAACCCTGGCTGCCTTGATTCTCTGCAAGGGTTCACCGGCTCTGCTACTAATATAGGTATCAACCCATCTTATGTATGGCTGGTAAACGGGGTGCCTGTAGCTACAGGTACTACCTTCTCTACCACCACACTGAAAAACGGTGATGTGGTAACCTTCAGGGTAAACCAGACAGAT
>JAFDXS010000339.1 GCA_018267795.1 Bacteroidota bacterium
TTATCCTGGTTTTTAGGATTGATATTTACAGTTGCAAATACATAAATACTATCATGGGGCTGTATCGTAATATTGCTAAGTGAATTACCCGAAAATCCATCTACGTTCAAATGAAAATAGGATTTACTCCCCTGCTGCATACCTATGGAGCTCAACACTATTTTCTCTCCCTGCGGATTGTAAATTTTAAAGTTCATAGTAAAACTCCCTTCCGCTGTAAATACCGTATCGAACGTAAGTGTATCAACTGAAAATCTTAGTGAACCACCTGAGGTAAGTACACGGTCCTTTTTGCAGGCAGCAAGTAATGTAAGGCCAACAGCTATAAGTAATATAAAATATGATAGTCGGATACGCATGTAGCCTGTAAAGTTAAATCAATGAGCTAATAACGGAAGCGGTGGCGTAAATATTTCACACAACATATTACAACTTAAATATTTGTCTTTCAAAAGAAGATTAGCTTTGCATTAAACCTATTTGCAAACTACTTTTGCTACCCGATGGGAATGTTGACGCTGCTATCTGATTTTGGCCTGCAGGATGCCTCTGTGGCTTCTGCCAAAGGCATTCTAATGCAGCACGTGCCTAATGTACCGATTATAGATGTCTCGCACCTTGTTGAGCCTTTTCACCTGCAGCAGGCTGCCTATCTTACCGCTGCTTCCTATAAAAATTTCCCTGTAGGTACCTGCCATATACAATTGTTTGATATCTTCTCTGCCAAAGTCCCGCGACTGGTATTAGCCGAGAAGAACGGCCACTACTTTTTGTCGCCTGATAATGGTCTTCTATCCCTGGCATTTGGCAAGGAGCACATAAATGTATGGAACTGTTTTGAACTGGAAGCCCCCGGCGTTTTTAAAGACTGGATAAATGAAGTGGGTAAAATATCTGCTCTGCTGCAAACAAAAACAATTGCAGAACTGGAACTGACAGCTTGTGAACTAAAGAACGCCCCATTGCATTGTCAACCGGTGGTAGAAGCAAATACTGTAGAATGCCAGGTAATACATATAGATCGCTTTGAGAATGTTGTCATTAACATCACAAAAGAGCAGTTTGAAACCATAGGTAATGGCAGGCCTTTCAAAATACAGTTCATGCGGGATGAAGAGATAACGGAATTGAGCACTTATTATCATAACGTGAAACCAGGAGACAAGCTCTGCAGGTTCAATGCTACTGGTTACCTGGAAATTGCTATTAACCGTGGCAATGCCGCCAGCCTGTTTGGTTTGCAACTGCACAGCGAGCAACGCCTGTTTTACAATACCATTAAAATTTTCTTCGAATGATTGTACGCATTGTACAGATGATATTTAGGGAGGAGGAGATAGATAATTTTCTTGCACTTTTCGAAGAGCGTAAGCAATTAATCAGAACTTTCAAAGGCTGCAATCACCTGGAGCTGTGGCAGGACGAGCATAGGAAAAATGTTTTCTTTACCTACAGCATTTGGGATAGCGAAGCTCATCTGGACCATTACCGCTTTTCAGATCTTTTTAAAGATACCTGGTCAAAAACAAAAGCATTATTTGCTGACAAGCCCAATGCCTGGAGTGTGTCGCAAAAAATGATCGTTAATCCTGATTAAAAAAAACCACGTTTATAGCAATAAAAAAAGGGTGTTCTTATGAACACCCTTTCTAATTTATTTTACTTACTACAGCTTAATAAAGCGGGTAGTACGTGTTTCATTATTAGAACCCACGTCTACTACCTTAAGAATATATTCTCCTGCATTAAGAGCAGTGATATCCAATGGTATTATACCACCGGCATAATCGTAAGGATTTACATGCGCTGAGAAGAAGTTAGTACCAAACAGGTCGACAATGTAGATGTTTACATTATTAGATGGAGCTACATCAAACTTAGCATACGTAACAGAACCTGATACTGGGTTAGGATATACAGTTACCGTACCACCACGCATTGTATAAGTAGTAGAACCTACAAACGGACTACCTACACCGAATATCGGGAATGAAGTGACATTAGTCAGTGATGCTGTGTAAGGGCCTGAGCCATTAGTACTGTCAGCATCCACTATGTTAGTTGCCGGTAACCAGCTAGGCAGTATGAATGGCGCCACGTAGCAGGCATGCCTGTTGAAATTCGCTAACTCATCAGCAGCATTCCACTGCAGTGATATGTTCACATTAGAGCCGCCGGCAACATCTTCGCTCAGATACCATGTCTTATTTACAGCATCAGTTGTTATAGCCGGGCCATAAGGAGCAAACGTATAACCGTAGTTATTGTAAACCTTAGTAATCACAGAAACATTAAAGTTGTCGATAGCGCCTGTATTCTGGAAGCTAAGTGGAGTATAAGAATTATCTACACCTACCGGCACAGTTATCATACCTGGTTTTGAAGTACCCACACCTACATCTGTTACTTTTACTACACCAGTGCCGTTAGTAAGGATGTATGATATCGCACTACCACCTGAAATAGCAGCAGCAGAGCCGATGGTAATATTATTATTGTTCAGTACCAGGACGCCATTTGACAAATCAAGCATATCATTTACTACCACGTTACCTGCAATGGTTTTATTCGCACTGCTGGCAAGATGTAAATCATTGTAGGTAGCAGCAGGTATTACCTGTGCCTGGTCACCAGAGAAGGTTACACTACCCGCAGATGGATTAAAGCCACCAGCATTGAGGAATGCGCCTTTTATTTCAAGCGAGCTTGCAGCACTGCTAAATGTAAGTGAAGAACTATTGTCTATGCTTATGCTATCGCATATTGCATTGCTTATATCTACAACAGGCTTGTTAGCTACGTTTGGTATATAAACATTAGTGGTGGCAATCGGTATTATACCGCATCCCCAGTTTGCAGGGTTTGACCATTTAGTATCCACAGCACCTGTCCATGAACTGGTATTTGTTACGGTAAGTATAGCTGCACGTGAAGTGGCAGGAGGGGTACAAACGCCTGTTACAATGCAACGGTAGCTATAGTTATTCATGCTCATAGTTGCATTAGTAATAGCAAGCGTGCTGGTAGTAACACCACTATACGGCGCAGTATTAGTAAGATCAGTAAAACCTGAACCCGTATTTATTTGCCATTGGTACGTAAGTCCGGTACCTGTAGCCATTAGGGATATAGTATTAGATGCCGTATTACATACCGTTGTATTGGCGGGCTGCACAGTAATATTAGGTGCAGTATTAATAGTTAATGTAGCGGCAGTAGATGCAGCAGCAGGGCTGCAAGCACCATATACCATACAACGATATTGATACCCATTCATGGCAGCTATAGTGTTGCTTACAGTAAGGGTTGATGTTGTTACTCCACTATACTGTATTGAATTAGCAAGATTATTAAAGCCGCTGCCCATATCTACCTGCCATGCGTATCTTACAGCCGTACCTGCACCGGCAGCTGTAAAGCTTGTACTATTACCTTCACAAATAGTACCACTTACAGGATTCAGTGTAACAACCGGCAAAGTATCAACGGAGAGCGTGCCTACTGAAGAATAAA
>JAFDXS010000033.1 GCA_018267795.1 Bacteroidota bacterium
TGCAATATTTAAGTTCCGGCGCTACCGCACAGCATGCGTACCTTAATATGGGCTATGCAACAATGGAGCAAAACAATTTCAATGCTGCACAAGGTTATTTCAATCGTGCGCAACATATAGAAACACGCGACACCACCGCCAGCCTTGTGGCTACAGCGCGCGAGGCCGATGCGGTATTCATGCAGAAAGATTACGCACATGCAGCTGCACTGTACGACAAAATAATAGCTGCACATGGAGATGACGAAGACTACGCACGCTTTCAAAAGAGTATAGTGCTTGGCCTGCAGGGAAAGAAAAATGAAAAAGCGGTATTACTGCAATCCATTATCAATAAAGTACCTGCTTCTAAATATGCTAACAGCGCACGATATGAATTGGCGCTTGTAGATATTGACGATGACAAGTACCAGGCAGCCATTAACTTGCTGCAGCCGCTGACTGTAGCTATGGAAACCCGCAACATGGCACCTAAAGCTTGGATGAAAATAGGCTTTGCTTATCAGCAATCCGGCAACCCAGACAAGGCTGCCGATGCTTATAAGCATGTGGTAACAGAATATCCGGCATCTGATGAGCGTACCGCAGCAATGGACGCGCTGAAAAGCATCTACATAGAAAGCGGACACCCTGCTGCTTACACACAACTGCTAAAGGAAAACAATCTGCCATCTGCTGATAGCACGGTAATGGATTCCACTTACTATGCCGCAGCCGAGGCACAATTTGCCGAAAGCAAATGGGATAAAGCTGTAAAGGCCTTCACACTGTACCTGCAGCAATACCCAGCCGGTGTGTTTAGCATAAAAGCTCATTACTACAGGGCAGAAAGTAATTATCAGCTTAAGAACTATAAAGATGCACAAACTGATTATCGTTTTGTGCTGGATAATACCTGGAGCCCTTTTACTGAAAACAGTGCCCGCCGTGCTGCTACAATAGCCTACCAGCAAAAAGATTATGGCTCAGCTTTGGGCTACTATGAAAAGCTGCGCGGTACAGCTATGGGACCCGAAAACCTGCAGGAAGCATATAGTGGCCTGATGCAAAGCAGCTTCTACACTAACAAGTATGATAACACCATTACTTATTCAGATACACTGCTGCAATTGCCTAACCTGGATGATAGCAAATTGACTGTAGCGCAGCTATACAAGGCGCGCTCGCTGGAAGAGCTTAACAAATCAGAAGATGCGCTGAATATCTACAAACAGCTTGAAACTGCTAAGGATGGCGCTATAGCCGCTGAAGCAAGATACTATATAGCGGATGCATATTATCGTGCTGACAAATTAAAGGATGCCGAAACAGCAGCTACAAAAAGCATACGTGAATCAGGCGGTTATGATTACTGGATCGTAAAATCTTATTTGTTGCTATCGGATATTCTGGTAAAAGAAAAAGACTATTTCAATGCACGTGCCACGCTGGAAAGCATTGTAAAACATAGTAAGATACCTGAACTGAAAGATGAAGCAGTAAAGAAACTGGAACAGGTAAAGAAACTGGATAAGCAACAACACAGCAAATTATCAGAAGAATAACATTGCAAGCATGAGGGGAAGATTCTTATATATATCAATAGCATTACTGGCAGTAGCACAACAGGTGTCTGCCCAGAAAAAAGCACCTGTAGCGGCAAGTGATACTGCTATCAGAAGCAATACTATTGAGATCATACAATCTTATAAACCTGAAGTAAAACAACATCCTAAACCGGAGTTATCCCCTACCCTGCCTCCAACCGATACGTCTCATCCGACATTTACTTACGATGTGCCGCAACAGACATTATACTACACATATACTTCCCTACCCTTACGGCCTTTAGCCCTGGGGCAGGATAGCGCACATAAAATATTCTCTAATTACGTAAAAGTTGGAGGTGGTAACTTATCTACCATATATCTCGATGCCGGCATAGGAAGTCTGCATGGGCAGAACTATGAAACAGCAATCCACCTTCACAGTATATCTCAACAGGGAAACATTAAATACCAACAATCCTCACTGAGCGACCTGGAGGCTGAAGGTACTTTACATAAAAATGGTAAAGCCTGGCATGCATCACTGGATGCTTTACGGAACCAATATAATTACTATGGTTACAACCATGATCTTTACCAGTATAGCAAAGATTCTGTAAGGCAAACATTCACAGGGGTGCACCTGGGTGTAGATATGCAGAAGGAGCAAACCGGCATCAAGGAATTGTTTTATCATCCTGCTATTACAGCATCTGTATATGCAGACAAGTTCAAAGCATCAGAAACATATGTAAATGTCAACCTACCTTTTTCTTACAGCCTAGATACAGCCCTGGAAATTTGTGCTGCTATAAACGGCAACTTCACCCACCTGTCTGTCAATAGCAATGGCACCAGCAATAATGTTTTCCAGTTTGCACCGGGCATACGTTATCATAATGAAGCTTTCAGCATTCACGCTTTTTTCAATCCTACTATTGGCAAAGACCAAAGCTATCTTTTACCGGATATAGAGGCGTCCTACAGAATATTACCTACACTGCTCACCATTAGTGCAGGCTGGCAAGGGCTGCTGAACCAAAATACCTACGAAGAGCTAAGCACAGAAAACCCCTACCTGTTTAATACTTATACCGTGCGCCAGACGCATTCAAACGAAGTATTTGCAGATGCAAAGTCTAACATAGGAAACCACTTTATTATATCCGGACGCTTTAGCTGGTGGCAATATGATGCCCTGCCTGTTTTCGTAAATGGAGACTATAGCAGAAAGCAGTTCAATGTACTATATGATGAAAACCTGAACGCCACCTCTTTAAAGCTAGCTATCAGGTACCAGGTGAATAATACATTTGCTGTTGGCCTTAACAGTGCCTGGTATAGCTTTAGCAATGGCAACCAGGACCATCCCTGGCATATACCCGGCATACGCGTAAAGGGAGATCTGTTCTTTAAACCGATCCAAAATCTTACAATAGGCGCATACGTAACAGTACTCGATGAAATATATGCAATGGGGACAAATGGCTATGGAACAAAGCTAAATGGGTTGTTGGATATAGGTGGTAATGTGGAATACAACTTTATACCCCGTTTGTCCGGCTTTGTGCAGGTAACCAACCTGCTGAATAATAAAAACGAGCGCTGGATGGGTTATGATGCCTATGGTTTTAATATCTACGCAGGTATACGCTTTAAATTTTAGGCCTTCAGGCTTCTTAGAAATTTGAAACCTTATCATTAACTTACACCGCAATTAGTATAATTAACGCATGGACGTAGCCAAATATATAGGATTATTCATATTAAAGAATCATTTCTGCTATATACAAGGGCTAGGCAACCTGGAAATGAAGAAAAGACCAGCCAGCTACGACGGCAGGGCACTTCATGCAGCGTCTTATGATATATTATTGGTTCCTGCAGGCTCGCTGGATGATAGCCTTGCTAACTTCATTGCTACTAATGAACAAATCAGCATATCAAAAGCAGCTAACGCACTGCGCGAATACAGCCTGCAAGCCAAGGCCGACCTGCAGGCAGGGAAAGAAGTAATAGTACCCGCCATTGGCAAATTTGTTGACGTAGAAGGCAAGACAACTTTCATTACCGATCCAAAGCTGCATTATGCAACACCGGCTATACCGGTAGTACGCCTGAATAAAAGAGAAGAAGCTACGGCTCCTTCATCGGCAAAGCAAGCACCTACCCCTGCTTACCAGCCATCAGCTGCTACCGCCTCGCCTGCCTACCAACCTCCCCCTTATGAAGAAGAAACAGGCAGAAGACTGAACTGGGGCAGGATAATACTTGTTGCTGCAATACTCCTGGTATTTGTTGCAGTTAATATTATTGGGTACAATTATATCAAACATAGAAAAGCGACCCCACCCCCTGCAGTAGTTGAAAATCCGGCTCCTGTTAAAGACACTACTCCACTACCTCAGACAATAATGCCCATAACAGCGGATACTTCCGCAAAGGTAGATACTGCTGCTCCCCCCGTAATGTTGCCTGAAAGCAATATAGCCGTCAAGAATAACTTCCTTTATTACAAGGTTATCCTCAACACCTATTACAGCAAAGAAAAGGCGGAGAAACGCTACAAGCAGCTTAGAGGCAATGGCACCAAAGTAGATATGATGACAGAAGACAGTCTCAACTATTACATTGTTTTGCCTATACGTAGCACATCAAAAGATACTACCAGGATACTTGATTCATTAAGTACCTTATACAATCCTAATGGAGTATCTATTTACTAAGTAATTAAGCCTGTCCTCTTTTACTTTGAGTAATCATTCTTGTAATTTTTACCCTGAAGTAATCATAGAATAACGCCGTGATAAGAATACAAACCGGCACATAAAATGCCATGAACTTCCATTTGCGGAATACGATGCCCCCACAGATACCGCCTAATAAAAAGCAGCTGATAATTATTATGCGCAGTACTATTCTTCTTTTAATAACCTGGTTCAGATTTTTATAAGACAGCACCGCAGTTGAAAGATCAATACCTAAATCGGTAAACATACCTGTAAGGTGCGTAGTTCGCACCACAGAGCCTGATATCATAGACACAAGCGCATTTTGCACACCCATGCCAAACAGCAGGCTACCTGCGAAATATTCCGTTTCCCTCAATGTGGCATCGTACGAACATCCAAATATGGCCACAAATAGCAGAATACCAATAATGAACACAATAGGTATGGTATAGGCAAATGATTTTTCACGGCCTACTTTAGATATATACAAGCCGGAAGAAAACGCACCACCCAAAAACAGCAACAACCATAAAGCAACCATCCTTGCAGCCCTTAGGTTACCTTCAGCAAGGTTCACCGCCAGCAACGCCGCATGGCCTGTAACATTGGTAGTTAACACCATAAATGCCATAAACCCCGCCGCATTAATAAATCCCGCATTAAGACAAAGCAAGGCTGCCAGCCGAACATTATGCCTGAAACTTCTTTTTTGCCCTGTGTGACGCAACATAAATAGGCCCGATAAGTTTTTAACAGGTAAAAGTACAAATTACAACAGCAGAACTATTTATTTCCTGAAGCTGCTACTGGTGATTATAATCATATTAACTCATGAGTTTTATTAGTACTAACTCATGTAGAAAAAGTAGTTTTGAATAATAGTATAAAACCGTTTTCAAAAAGTGCAAGACAAGATAGATAGTCTGTCCATAGCTAATTTACAAGGCCTCTCTGCGGAAGTAGCACAGCAAAAATTGCAAACGGACGGCTATAATGAATTAGCAGGATCTAAGCCTAAATCTTTCCTGCGTACAGTTATCGATTTAATGAAGGAGCCAATGGTCATCCTTCTTGTCATTTGCGGGCTGCTATATTTATTATTAGGCAGCCTTACCGAAGGAATAGTCTTAATGGGCGGAGTACTCATTGTAATAGGCATAACACTGTACCAGGAGCGCAAAACCGAAAAAACACTGGACAAACTCAAAGACCTTGCAAACCCTAAAGCCATAGTAATAAGGGATGGTGAGCAACAGAAAATAGCAAGCAAAGAAGTAGTTGTAGATGATCTGATAATAATAAAAGAAGGTGATCGTATTCCGGCAGACGCGGTACTCGTGGAATCATTAAACCTTGTTGCAGATGAATCCATACTCACAGGAGAATCTATTCCCGTGAGAAAGAGAGTTGCCACCAGCCAGTCATTGTCGGTTGCTCCCGGTGGCGATGATCTGCCATTTATATTCAGTGGCTGTCTTGCAGTACAAGGCAAAGGAATAGCCAGGGTAACCGCTACAGGAATCAACACACAACTTGGTAAGATCGGCAAATCGTTGGAACAGGTAGTTGAAGAAAAAACACCATTGCAATTCGAGATGCGCCGCATAGTGCGGTTATTTGCTATAGCCGGCTTAGGGCTTTGCATATTACTTTCTGTTTTCTATTTTCTTACACGCGGAGGTGTTATCAAGGCATTTCTCGCCGGGCTTTCACTCGCTATGGCCATGCTGCCTGAAGAGTTCCCTGTTGTGTACACAATTTTTATGGCACTGGGGGCCTGGCGTATGGCCAAATACAATGTGCTCACACGTAAACCATCAGCCATAGAAACCTTAGGCTCTGCCACCGTATTGTGTTCAGACAAGACAGGAACCATCACCCAAAACAAAATGAAAGTAGAATACCTGTATGCAAATAATCTCTTTCAAAAAATAGACAACCACGCAGATGTTACAGAAGGTTTTTCTGAGGTAATTCAGTACGCATCTCTTGCAAGCCAGCAAAACCCTTTCGACCCCATGGAGCGTGCTATAAACACATTAAGCGATTCGCTGAATGGACAGGACTTAGCAAGCGATTGGCAATTCATAAAAGAATATCCTTTAACGAGCGAACTGCTCGTAATAACCAGGGTATATTATTCTAATAAAGACAATAAATATTTTATTGCTGCCAAAGGCGCTCCCGAAGCCATATTCAGCCTATGCAAACTAAGCAGCGAGGAAATAAGTACCCACTCCGATGCCATACAAAATATCGCAAAAAAAGGTTTACGGGTAATAGGCGTGGCCAAAAGCGTTTGCAATACTTTACCTGATCTGCACGATGATTATTTATTTGATTTTTGTGGGTTGATAGGTCTGGCTGATCCTATTCGCCCGGAAGTACCTTCCGCTGTAAAGGAATGTTATTCCGCCGGCGTAAGGATTATCATGATAACCGGAGACTATCCGGTTACCGCACAGAATATTGCGCAGCAAATAGGCTTGCAAAATACAGGCAATATAATAACCGGGGATGAGTTAAGTACATTTTCCGATGCTACACTACAGGAGAAGATAAAAACCATAAATATTTTTGCCAGGATAAGGCCTGAACAAAAGTTGAGAATAGCTGAGGCCCTAAAAGCAAATAACGAAATAGTAGCAATGACAGGTGATGGTGTCAACGATGCGCCGGCACTGAAGGCTGCGCACATAGGCATTGCCATGGGCGAGAAGGGAACAGATGTAGCAAGAGAAGCAGCCTCAATAGTCTTACTTGATGATAATTTCAGCTCTATAGTGGCAGCTATACGCATGGGTCGAAGGATATTTGACAACCTGCAAAAGGCATTCAGCTATATCACAGCTATACACATCCCCATTGCCGGGCTGGCACTCTTCCCTGTATTTACCGGCCTGCCCATAATACTTTGGCCTATACACATCGCTTTTCATGAGCTGGTGATAGACCCTGTTTCTTCCATAGTATTTGAGAATCAGACCGAGGAAAAGAATATAATGGGTCGTGTGCCAAGGGGCAAAGGAAAGTTTTTTAACAGGTCAAGGATGATCTATAGCGTAACACAGGGAGCAGGGGCATTAGCAATCGTAATATTGAGCTACCTGCTTATGCTGCGCACACATTTGCCGGAAGCAGAAATCCGAACATTTTCTTTTATCACCCTCATTATTGTAAATATCAGCATGATATTTACAGACCTTGCCACCTCACAATCTTCAATCAAAACTATCTTAAAATCAACAACAGCAACAAAGGTGATAATAGGCATTATATGCGTAGCATTAACTTTGATCTTACTGTTCCCCGGTACCCGCACTATATTCCAGTTCGAGCTATTCCCCGCAAAGTATAGCATAGTGCTCTTTGTTGTTTTTGTTGGCACCTTAGCATTATTCGAAGTGCTAAAGCGTATATTACTAAAAACGATTCCAAAGGCTGTCAATAGTACTTATGATGCTAATCATGTAAACAAGTAATCAATATCAGCCTCCAGCAGCTATTACCATGGTATTATTACAACTGAATGTATAAGTCATAAAGAATGAGCACTGAAGTATCACAGAAGAGTACACTATCGCTAATAATAAAATATCTACAGGTTATTTTATTCGGTGGGCTTATTCTATACTTTGGCAAAACCTTATTTATTCCTGCATTCTTTGGCTTGCTGGTAGCGATAGTAATGTACCCGGTTTGCAAGCAGCTGGAGCACAGGCATTGGCCACGCAGTTTAGCTACTACCTTGGCGCTATCTATTGTCATTATTATATTCATCACCCTTATATGGCTTTTGGGCCTTGAGGTAAATTATTTGCTTCGCGATATACCGGCGATCGCAAAAAGAATAGAGAAAGACCTGCCTGATATACAAAGCTGGGTATTCAAGACAACCTCGGTATCCATAGATGTCCAAAACACCTGGCTTGACAAAGCAATAGACAATTTACAAAGCAGCATTACTGCCACATTGAGCAGTGCCTTCGGTGCAACTGCGGGAACAATATTTATGCTGATAATGATCCCTATATACGCAGCATTGTTCTTATACCAAAGAGAAACCTTTGTCAGGTACCTGGAGCGGATAAGCGGGCCTGCATTCAAAGACAAGTTGCATACAATATTGCAGCAAACTACATTTACATACTACAGGTTTGTACGGGGCACTTTTATGGTTTACATAATAGTGGGCATACTTAATAGTATTGGCTTGCTTGCGCTTGGCATAAGGCATGCTTTATTATATGGTATGCTAACTGCATTTATGACTATAATCCCCTATGCAGGTATTATTATAAGTTCTTTGCTGCCCATCTCCACAGCTATTCTTACTAAAAATACTATATGGCATCCCTTAGGCATAATAGCGGTTTTTACTTTTGTCCAATACCTGGAGGCTAATGTAATATTCCCAAGAGTGGTAGGCTCACAATTAAATGTAAGCACATGGGCGATGCTTGTAGCAATCTTCATAGGCACTATACTCTGGGGTGTAGCAGGCATGATACTATTTATTCCCTTCGTTGCAATTTTTAAAATAGTAACAGACCATATAGACGAATTGAAATCAATCAATATTTTACTAAGCCGGGAAAAGAAGGCATAGTTATATCAGCTTAGCAATACTAGAGGATCATTCAATCTTTTGTTTGTTTATAAATCAAAACAAGATTTTATGGCAAACAGTATATTGGTTATCAGCCCGGTAAATGTATTTTCAATTGCAGGCTTAAACATTCCGGTTATTATACTGCAGTTTCATAAATCCTGTTAGATATAGCATTGCTCAAAATGGGCTCCAATTCTTTTAAGCACAGCGGTACATTCTCTACAATACGCCACAATTCAAAATTAGAAGAAGTCATAGTAAATGTCTGCATATCCGGCATATTAAGCGCTCTTACTTTAAATGTATTATCACAATCTGCTACATACCAAAATATTAGTGGCTTACCTGCATTTGTAAATGTATCGACAAAGCTTTTCACAATTAATCAATTTGAACTAATAGCAGTAAAAACTAAGCCGCATAATATCAGCCCAGACTATGGCCCTAAATGTTTATGATTTATGTTTTTATATTTAAATTTCATTATTCGTTTTTAATAAACTAAAAGAAAGAAATAACAAAGCCGGATGTTCAGGGAAGCACAAGTGTTAAAGCCCATGGCGAGATTTTTGCATAAGCAGATGAAAGCAAATGTCTTAGCACACACATGGACAATGTTGTAAAACAAATCACTGAATTTAATAAAGATCGCCTGCCCGAAATGGTAGCATTGAAATACAATTTCATGGCAGAGAATGTATTTCGTTTCTATCGCGGCACCTGCCACTTATTTTATAGCGATCTGAGCAAAACAAACAGCATTCCACCTTCGCCATTAACCTGGATTTGCGGGGACCTGCACCTTGAAAATTTTGGTAGCTATAAGGGTGATAACAGGCTGGTGTATTTTGATCTTAATGATTTTGATGAGGCCATCCTCGCCCCTGCTTCTTGGGAACTCGTGCGCATGGTCACCAGCATATTCCTCGCCTTCAGCATCCTGAAGCTGGAACATAAGAAAGCCCTGAAAATGGCCACGCTGTTTTTAAAATCCTATTCTGTTGCTTTAAGCAAAGGAAAAGCATATTATATAGAGCCGCAAACAGCCAAAGGCATTGTCGGCACCTTCCTGCAGCATGCCAGTAACCGCAAATACAAAGACATACTCCGTAAGCGCACGGTAAAGAAAAAAGATAAGCTCGTAATGCTTATGGACGATCCCCGCCATTTCGAGATCGATAAGTTTTTGCAAAGGGAATTGCAGCACCATGTCACTGACTGGATCATGTACAATCACGACGGCCCGTATAATTATGAGGTGCTTGATTCCGTATTCAGACTTGCAGGCACAGGCAGTGTAGGCCTCAAGCGTTATGTATTTTTATTAAGGAGCTTGCTTAATAGTAGTAAATACCTGTTGTTAGAGATGAAGCAGGCTACAGCATCTTCACTGGAGCCTTACATAAATATACCACAACCGGCTTGGAATACTCACGCCGAGCGTGTAGTGGAAATACAGAAGCGCATGCAAAACATCCCACCCGCGCTATTAAGCACTACTGTTTTCAAAGACGAGTCATTCATTATACAGGAAATGCAGCCTACCAAAGACAGCATCAATTTCCAGCTCATAAAAGACCGCTATCGGGATATATACCAGGTCATAGATGATATGGCCATGCTTACAGCTTCATCCCAGCTCAGGAGTTCGGGACGACAAAGCGCTGCCGTGGCCGACGAATTAATTGCGTTCGGCAATAACAGTCAATGGCAGGACGTAATACTGGAATACGCAATGGACTATACAAAAAAAGTAAAGAAAGACTATACAGCATTCGTAAAGGCCTTTAAGGCTGGGTTGGTGTAATTATTCATATTGGATAAAAAAACAAAGGCTTCCCGAAAGAAAGCCTTGCTAGTTTGCATATAGAGGATAAGAGAGAGATTAAAGCTGAGTGGCAGTATATACTACGCTGGTAGTATAGGTACCTGCAGGGTATGCAAAACCAGGAGTAGCATTGTACTGTACTGAAAAAGTCTGGTTGCCACCGTATGTTGCGTTGCTTATCAGGTTCTGTGCTGTGCTTGTTAATGTAGAGTAAGCTGATGAGCTGAATGGTGATGCGATAGTACCACCAGTACCATTTGCTGTTACTTCTATACCCAGGGTACCGTTAACTGGCATGCTTGGTGC
>JAFDXS010000340.1 GCA_018267795.1 Bacteroidota bacterium
GACCGTGGTGCATTTATCTGCCAGTCACAGTCACTCAATCTGTTTGTGGATACACCTACCACGTCAAAACTCACATCCATGCACTTCTATGCCTGGAAGAAGGGCCTGAAGACAGGCATGTATTACCTGCGTACACAGGCCGCCACACAGGCAGTGCAATTCACTATAGAAAAACAAGCGGACAATGACATAGCCCCTGTCATACCCATCATTGAGAACGCCCCTGCTACACAGGCCCTCGATGACATTACAACAGACTTCACAGCGCCTTCCTGCTCTATGGAAGAAGGCTGTGTCATCTGTAGTGCATAAGCACCTGTGTACACTTATTCTGCCAATGGCTATGCCCGGTTCCTGCTGGGCATAGCCTTCCTTTCACCGCATTATATCTAATACCATCATGACTACTGAAGAAAGAATAAACAATTCCGAAACACGCATCTTCAAAGCCGTGTTCCCTAATACTACCAATCACTATGATACACTATTCGGTGGCACCGCTATGCACCTCATGGATGAAGTGGCATTTATCACCGCCACCCGTTTCGCCCGCAAGCGAATGGTCACCGTCTCGTCAGATAAAATAGACTTCAAAAAGCCCATTCCCGCCGGCACCATCATCGAGCTCATAGGCCGCGTTACGCATGTAGGCAACACCAGCCTCAAGGTGCTCGTAGAAATCTATATCGAGGAAATGTACAGCTTCGAACGTCACAAAGCCATCACCGGCACCTTCACCTTCGTCGCCATCAACCAGGAAAAAAAGCCAGTAGCAGTAGAGGAATAAAATTTAGATTATTTAATGAACGTCATATTTCTCGGAATCTGCTGCATTTAGTAGCAGATCGTGTTTGTCAACCTGTGAAGAAGAATATACTACAGGGAAGTGTTTGTTATAGTACAGCTCATGCATATCATGTATGCCGTCATCTTCTACAGTTTTTTCATCTTCGTATTGTTTCCCCTTGACAGTGAAAATATAATATAATGTTTCTTGAGCGGGCCCCCGATTACTATTATGTAATACACGTGTTATCCAACCGTCGGTAAATGCTTTATTTTCTTTTATAGCTTTTAATGTAGGTTTTTCATAATACTCACGTTGTATAAACGTAATACTTACAAGGGCTATAATAATTATTGGTATTGCAATTACCGCTCTTTTTTGTTTATCCATTTGCATAAAGTTATCATAATTTCACTTGTTGGCGGGTACGCCAACAAGCTTGCGAGGGATGGAACTATCGCATAGGTTAAAAACATTTTTGGAATATTCATTCCTCCCTTGTTGGTGTTCTTCACCAACAAGCTCGCGTTAGATACAAAATAAGAGAGACGGAAACATTTTGGAATATTCATTCCAATTTCTACCTTTGCATTGTGAACAAAAGGGAACAAATCATAAAAGCTGCTATGAACCTGCTCATTGAGCATGGCGTTCAGGGCACTCCTATGTCCCTTGTGGCTAAAGAAGCCAATACAGGCATGGGCACTATTTATAATTATTTCCCTGCCAAAGAAGACCTCATCAATGCAATTTACATTTACATTAAGCAGGACGAGTTAAAGTCAGTAACTGGCCCTCTGGCTGATGAATCTATCCAAAAGCAATTCGAACATTTTTACAGGACCATGATCCGCTATATGCTTGCTCATCCCACTCATTTCTGGTTTATGGAGCAGTTTAGTGCATCACCCATTATTAAGGAAGAAACACGCACGGAAGGAATGAATGTTTTTACTGAATATATGGCAACCTTAAAACATGGACAAAAACAGGGCCTCATTAAGTCTATCAATCTCGATGAATTGATTCAATTCGTACATGGCGGCATCAAAGGTTTTATCAGGGCAGTATTATTATCTGGGAAATCTGTTACCCCAAAAATGATCGATAACCAATTGCGCATCTCCTGGGATGCGATAAAGGAGTAATTTTTTTTGAATTAAAATTGGAATGAACGTTCATTCTATTTATAATAATTAAAAAAACAAAAACAATGAAAACAATTTTTATTACAGGCGCTTCTACTGGCCTGGGTAGAGCAACAGCTTTATTATTCGCACAAAAAGGCTGGAAAGTCATTGCCACCATGCGTAACCCTGAAAAGGAAAAAGAACTGGCAGCCGAGCCAAACATCACATTGATGCAGCTCGATGTAACCAAACCTGAACAGATCAACCAGGCTGCTGAAAAGGCGCTTGCATTGGGCCCTGTCGATGTAGTATTCAACAACGCAGGTTACGGACTCATAGGTCCTTTAGAAAGCTTTACGGATGAACAGGTGCAACGTCAGCTAAACACCAATCTCCTTGGTGTCATTCGCGTCACCAAAGCCTTTATCCCTGCATTCAGGCAGCAAAAGAGCGGCTTATTTATCACTACAACTTCTATAGGCGGATTGATGGCTTATCCTTTTGGCTCTTTATATCATGCTACAAAATGGGCGCTGGAAGGCTGGAGCGAAAGCCTCTCTTTCGAAATGAGTACCTATGGTATAGGCGTTAAAACAGTATCACCCGGCGGCATAAATACAGACTTCCTAAGTCGCTCTATGGATATGGGCCGCCATGAAGCCTATGATGCAGCTATGGAAAAGCTGTTTGAAGTATACCGCCGTCCCGAAAGGGCAGTCAACCGTTCCACTGCCGAACAGATTGCGGCAGTTGTATACGAAGCTGCTACAGATAATAAAGACCAGCTACGCTACGTAGCAGGCGCTGATGCCAATGCCAGCTATGCAAAGAGAATGGAAGAAGGCCCCGAAGCTTTCAGAAAATACATCAAAGCTACTTTCATGGAACAATAAGAATTTGTTGGTATGAAGAATTTCATCGACGGGTGTTCCACGAGGAGACCCGTCGAATTTTGCATCAAGTAATCCAGCTAAGATCAATTTCTCCCTTGTTGGTGTCCTCACCAACAAGCTCGCGTCGGATAATTACCAAACGTCTTTTCAATGACACTTTTTGAATTTTTAATTTTGACTTTTTATTATTAAATGTGGATATCTTAATTTGGAACCCGCATGTTAATAATAGTACCTTGCCAAGTCCGCATCACGTCACTGCGAGGAACGAAGCAGTCTCACGTAATGAAGGTAAGTTCATTGACATACTGTAAACCCAATTTATCTCAGCAAAATCTCCCATGGGAGAAAAATGTGACATTTTGCGACATTTTGTAACCTTTTGTAACATTTTGCAAAATGATCATAAGATGTATGTATAAAGGCTTTCGTGGTTTTCTCATTCTGAATGTCCCAAACTACTTTTTTCTCCTTCAATGTTACATTATAACTAATTCAGGAGATTTTCTTTTTCAAAAAACTTATAATGTGAGCATACTGGCTTATCTTAGTTCCCCATTTTTCAAATCTCCACCCGCACCATGAGCAAGGAAAAGAATAAGAATAAAGAGAAGAAGCCCGGCATCAGTTCACTCCTAAAACCCTACCGAGGATTAATACTGCTGTTATTGTTATT
>JAFDXS010000341.1 GCA_018267795.1 Bacteroidota bacterium
GCCAGGCCGCCTTCTAATATTTCATCCCAGCCTATTATGCTTCTGTCATGCTTATTCAGAAATTTTTCCATGCGCTGGATAAAATAACTTTGCAGCTCTTCTTCATCCTTCAGCCCCAGCTTCTTCATCAGGTCCTGGCAAAAAGCAGAATGCTTCCACATCGTTTTATCACATTCATCCCCACCTATATGAATATACTTACTCGGGAAAAGTTCCATTACCTCTTTCAATACATCTTCAAGAAAATGAAAAGTATATTCTGTAGGGCAATACACATCTTTGTAGCCGCCCCATGTTTCACCTACCTTGAATGTCTTATTAGTATCGCAGGTTAAAGCCGGGTAAGACGCAATAGCAGCCAGGGAATGGCCCGGCATTTCTATTTCGGGTATCACATTTATATAGCGTGCTTTGGCATAGGCTACTACCTCTTTTATCTCATCTTGTGTATAGTAGCCTCCGTATGGTGTATTATCATATCCAGCTGCGCTGTCTGCATATTTGCCTATTTTGGTTTGTGCTCTTTTACTGCCTATGGATACCAGTTTAGGATATTTCTTTATCTCTATGCGCCAACCCTGATCATCGGTAAGATGCCAGTGAAAATTATTAAGCTTATACATAGCCATTACATCCAGGTACTTTTTAACAAAGTCAACTGAAAAGAAATGCCTTGATACATCCAGGTGCATACCGCGATATGGAAATCTTGGATAATCCTCAATAGTAGCGCAAGGAATGCTTGTGTAAATGGATTCCCCATAAGGCAGCATCTGTATAAAGGTCTGCACACCATAGAATAATCCAGCACCTTTACCGGCTATTATTATCTGTTGAGGTGTTATGGTTAGACGGTAGCCCTCAGGTGGTAGGTTTGATGTATTGTCATCAGTAAGGATAATTTCAGTAGCAGATGGCTTTTTCATGTTCCCGGTAGCAACCAGTTTATTTTTTACATGATGCTGCTCGAGAAACGCTGATAGAAATACTGCAGCTCTATGATCAGGGGAATCTGCAATAAACAGTGTACGTTTGCTAAACTGAAAAGTACCATTATCTTTTTGTATGGATACGGGCGCAGGTATAATGTTCAAATTAGGATTGTTATCCTGTGCTACGCCTTGTATACTGCACAAAACCATAAACGCAACCGGCAATATATTTTTTATCATCTCTATATTTTTTTAGTAAGCCATAGCTTACTTATGTATTTTAATTATTTGCTCGGGCACATTCCATCCCCCAAGACGAATTGATGGTGTGACTCTGTTTTGTGGTTTATATTCTAATATAACAATTTGGCGCTCGCCGGGCAAAATCGAAATATAATTATCGCTGTAGTAAACCGGCAATATCCTTTGTTTGTCTTTTGAGTTTATCAGCGAAATTCTATTAAAAAATGCAACCGGGCCTGCAGCATCATTTATTAATGTTAGCTCTATGCTGTCCTTTGTTATATACCTGGCAGTTGCTTCTACCCTGGCAGGAGACAGTTTTGCAAGTAAAGGATAAGCATCATTACTATCTGCCATCCAGTAGAAGTTGGTGCTAATAGTATGTTCAGATGCATCTGATAACTTAAGCGAAAGAAATACCATTCCCATTTTCCCCAGCTGCTTCAATGGCTTTGCAATAGTAAGGCATTTCTTTGCACTGCTCGCTTCACTTCTGCAAATGATTCGCCAGCCATTATTGCTTTCCCATTGGTATCGTAACAACTGACAGATAACTTCAAATCGCGTTCATCGATGAATTTATTGTTTACTATAGCAATACTGCTATCTACAGGATCAAACATTACATGCAAAGGTTCAGCGCCTTTCCTTAATCCGTATAGGCCCGCATTAGGGTCAAGGTAATAATCATACATCTGTCCGCGCAGTGTAGGCCAGCAGGTTTGCGTCTTCCATATAAACACACCTGTGTACCAATCCCACATATGTGCACTGAAGCCCTCTGCGATTGCCCTGTATTGGCTATAATTAACTAATTGTGCTTTCAATAAAAAGTCTTTCAGTCCTTTAGGCTGTCCGTACGATGCAATAGAAGAATCATACCCAAGATAATCATGGTACTGCCATACCGAGTCTATTTTTGATTTCCCTGTCTTTAAATCATATTCAGGCATTACCAGATTTTCTTGGGGAATATATTTCTCCAGCGATTCAACATCCCCTATCCCCACCGAGCCCACTTCAGAATTAAAAGCAAAATTTCTATCTGCCCAAAAGCTTTTTACATGCTGTATATTATAAGGCCCGTCCCAGCCATTGAGGCATATACTATCATCATTGGAATAGGGCAAAAAGTAGCGGCTTTCATCCAAATCAGCGGTAATATCAAACAAAGAATCCAATATATCATCAGGTGCAGTAGTTTCATTTCCTCCTGACCATATTGCTAACGACGGATGATTACGCAACATCTTTATCTGATCGCGACAGGAAGCTAAAAATAAATGATGATCATCAGGATAATTCCTTCTTGCCAATGTATCTTCTGTCTTTAGAGAATCATCCCATTTCCCATTACAGTCACCGGATATCCAGAAATCCTGCATTACCAGCAGTCCAAACCTATCACAGGCATCATAAAATTCAGGTCGCTCTGTTATACCTCCACCCCATACCCGCAGGAAGTTCAGGTTCATATCACGTTGCATACGCACTTCTGCATCATAGCGTTCTTTTGATAAGCGTAGCATGGCATCAGACACTATCCAGTTGCCACCTTTTACAAATATTCTTTGTCCGTTTACTAATACTTCCCTGCTCTTAGTCGAATCATTCCATTTTGTTTTTATCTCCCTGATGCCAAATGTAACCGGATATTCATCAGACATTTTATCTTCTGATAAAAACTGCAAATTGATAGTATAGAGCGGCTGCGCTCCATACCCATTAGGCCACCACAATTCAGGGTTGCTCAGTTTTAGTTCCGGAAGCAATACGCTCTTTTTCTCATGCGGCAGTATACTTACAATCTCTTTTACATCGCTGCCTTCCAGGCTATATTGCAGTACGCCATGTACCGTATCGCCTGATGCATTTTCCAGCATTGCAGATACTTTTATCACTGCGGCACCCTGCCCATCTTCAACACTCCTTTTACCCGGAACTACAGTTATCACCTGCGGATCGCTTATGCTTACCGACGCAGTGTTCTTAATTGTTACCTTATCCCATATACCTGTGTTTCTATCCCTTATAGGACGCACCCAGTCCCAGCCCAGCACATACTGATTAGTAACGCTGTGTGCTATCATGCCATCGCCTCCTTGCCCGCCATTAGCCTGCCCAACAGGTATAGGAGGATGTACTATTACCGCAAGCCTGTTATGCCCGTTCTTCGCAAGAAATTTAGTGATGTTATAATTATAACGAAGGAACATGCCTGCTTGTGGCTTGTCATTCAGCTTATGTCCATTTAGAAATACATCGCAGCTATAGTTTACCCCTCTGAAGTTTAACCATGTCTGCTT
>JAFDXS010000342.1 GCA_018267795.1 Bacteroidota bacterium
GTCGTAATAGCTATGCCCTACATAGTTTTTTGTAGCATCGATAATGAATTCAATATCATCTGTATTAGTAAAGTATGCCTTTAACTTATTTCTTGAAATATTAAATGCTATCGGATCAAGCAGACTCTTTATCATAGCTAGAATTGTTTTTTAAGATATTGATACCATCTTTTATCAGATGGGTTTTTTAGAAAATACACCCAGAAATATATTGCCCTTTTGTAAAAACGCATACTTGACAACTCTAACAAATACTCAGAAGTAAGTGCGGTTTTATAATCCTTTTGTGCTATTAAATTTTTATGCTCATAATAAAATGAACGTATCAATTCTCTCGATGCAAGGTATTTCTTAGTGTTCTGAGTAGTTAAGGATTTTCTATTATTCCTTCTGTCCAGTCTCACTAAAGGAATATTTAAACCTTTTATTTTGCCTACTAATGAAAATCTGAGTATATAACTCCAATCTACACTAATACTAGGGTAGTGCATAGAGAAATAAAGGCCATTATCTACATGCACTTTCTTACGAAACATCATGCAGGAGTTAGTCACCTTTATCATATAACGGTAGTTCAACAAGAAATTTTCTTTCAGATCGTCCGGATAATTTTTACCGTTTGTCAATATGCCAGGGAAAGAAAATAATACTTTCTCTCCATCGTAGTGCTCTGCTATACCGCTCACCAGGCCACAATCAGCATTTGCCTCCATATATTCATACTGTCGCTGCAACCGCTCAGGATAATAAAAATCATCCTGCTCTGCCATTGCTATATATTTTGTTTCAACACCGGTATTGTATACAAGCCGGTTTAAGGTTCTGCCGAGGCCTGAATTTTTTTCATTTTTAAAAATTTTTATCCTGCTATCGTTAAATGATCTTACTATTTCTTCCGATCTGTCATTGGTCCCATCTATACACACCAGCAGCTCAAAATTACTATACGTTTGTTGCAGCAAACTGTTTACTGTATCAGCTATGGTTTCTTCACCATTATATACCGGCAGCAGAATGCTTATCTCAGGCATTACAAAGTTCTTTGTAGAGATTTCCGTAGTTCTGTGCAAATGCATTTATAGAGTACTCTCTGCATACTTTATCTCTTATCTTAAGCTCCAATTGCTGTTTTTCTTCTGCAGGCATTGCCCTTACCTGTTTTATTTTCTCAGCGATAGCACCAGAATCATTAGGAGGAACTAGTAAAGTTTCGAAACCCTTCAATATATAATTAACCCCTGTAGTATTAGTTCCTATCACTATCCGTCCTGATGACATTGCTTCCACAGGGGCCATTGGCATTCCCTCCCAGTTTACATTTGTAGGTATCACAAATACATCTCCCAACGCTATATATGAACGTACATCCAGCACCTTACCAGTCATCCGTATTCTGTCAGACAATGATTCATCAATTATCTTTTGGCAAATACCTCTGCCATAGTCAGAATCATAATTGCCCACTATCAGCAATTTTACATGCTTATCATCTATCATTTTAATAGCGTCAATCAGCACCTCTAGACCTTTCACTTTTATAAGGTTCACCACACTTACTACCACAAAATCTTCTTTGCTATAGCTGATATCTTCATGATTATACTTTTTTTCTTGCCTGCTGTAGTAATCTGTATCTAAGCCAAGTGGCAGCAAACGCACATTTTTATATCCTTTGAAATATGCTGGTTCCATATCCGGATTGATAGTAGTAATAAATGTCGCCAGCTTAGATCTCATCTTCCAGCTACGAGGGCTTCCCCATGACATAGCCTTCTTAGTATATATCCACTTTGCACCAGCCATCCGGGCAGCCATCGCCTCAGTCCAGTCTGAGCTCCAGTGCCATGAATGAATAATATCAAATTTATTCTTCCTGAAAAATTTCGCGATCCTTAATAATCTGAATGGCAGAGAAATGAATGGTCTGTAGTCAGTAGTAGTTTTAACAATATGTACTTTCAAGCCAAGTGCTTCTATTATTTTAAAAAACTTTCCTTTGTTGTTAGAGCAGGCTATTTCTACATCAAATATATTTTTGTCAAGCCCGTCTGCCAGGTCATGCAGTACCTTACCACTTCCTGCAGTATCAAAATTAGGTATTGTTAAAAGTACTTTTATTTTGCCCATGTCCTTATTCTTTATGCAGTAACGGCATTATTCATTACGTACCAATCATAGAACTTTTTCAGCCCTGCCTCAAGTTTTGTTTGCGGATCATAGCCTATCACTTCTTTTGCCTTGCTTATATCTGCATAGGTAATATCCACATCCCCTTCCTGCATTCCTTTTACTACCACTTCAGCTTTTTTATTGGTCACCTTTTCAATAGCACTTATCAAATTTGATAGTTGTACAGGACTGCTATTGCCAAGATTTATGGTATCATAAACACCATTGTTATTCAGTACATAAGTACCAGCCTTCACTATGCCATTAATAGTATCATCAATAAACGTATAATCGCGTGCGCTAAGTCCATCACCATACATTTCTATAGGCTCACCATTCATTATTTTTTTCATGAACTTATGTATAGCAAGGTCTGGCCTTTGCCTTGGGCCATATACCGTAAAAAATCTTAGATTTAAGATATCAAGGTTATATAAGTGATGATAATTATAATTAAGCAGTTCGCATGACTTTTTAGAAAACGCATAGGGTGATATAGGTTCATCAGTAAGTGTACTTTCTGCAAAAGGTATTGTTTTACAATTACCATATACTGAGGAAGAAGAAGCGAATACTAATTTATTGCATTTAGTGGCACGCATATATTCCAGTATATTCAGTGTGCCGGTAACATTAGTTCTTAAATATTTTTGTGGCGCTTCGATAGAGGGTCGTACACCCGCCTTAGCGGCAAGATGTACTATCAGATCGAAGGATCTATCCTCAAGTTTGCTAAATTGGCTATACTCTGTTATATCTATTTCAAAAAAATGAAAATTACTATTGGCCTTAAGCGGTTCAATATTTTTCAGCTTGACAGCAAGCGGATAAAAATCATCAAAGTTATCAACACCATATACTTCATTTCCTGCTCTTAAATAGTATTCGGCTAAGTGCGACCCTATAAATCCTGCAACTCCCGTTATTAATATCTTCATTTTCTATTGCTTAAGCGAATTGTAATATTATGCATTGAGCTTTACCCTGATAAAATTTAAACGTGGAAACAGCCTAAATATCAACAGGTAGTCTTTTAGTATATTTTTTTTGTAGAGCTTGTACGATATAAAATAACTGCATGGTATGTAAAACAAGATCATCAGGTACTTTACATTCAGGTTATGTATAAACAGCAGTATACCTGCATAAAGAACAGACAAAAGCAGGTTAGGTATCAGTATATGTTTCACCTCTTTAATAAATCCGCTTAGCGATAAATTCACCAGCCTCCCGGCCCTTATTATGTGGTATGTAGAGCTGATTATTTTCAACACTGTGATAGTAATACATGCCGCCACCAGTCCTTTAA
>JAFDXS010000343.1 GCA_018267795.1 Bacteroidota bacterium
AAGCGACGATGTTCGTCATCGCATAATGACGATACTGGATGAGGTAGAAGATATGAAGTATGATCCTAAGACGCATGTAAGCAGTGGTGTATTGTAGTTAATTCCGGTAGAAAAACTATTTTAATGAGGTTGGCCCCTATGGGTCAGCCTTATTTGTTTAGGTTAAAACTGCCATTTGTTACATTCACAGAATTGCCCCCATTATAGCCAAGGCCTGAAAAGTAGAAGTATCCCTGCACATTGCCTGCATTATCAGATGTTATAGTAACGGTGCCGCTTGTCGCGTCATATTCAGTACCACCGCCGTCATAGAAAATAGCTGTATTAAAACCTCCCAGCGTATAATCGCCGGGGCCTGTATAGCCGCTTATGTTTATTGCCATGTAGGATTGTTGGTTGTAAGAGGCATATAAAGTGAGGGTGTATGCAGATGGCATTTGTGCATAGCCATTGTTAGCAGACCAATATGAGCCATTAATACTTGCGCTCATAATGCCGTAATTATTACCGGTTGAGTAATAGTTATTTACATCTTTACTGCAGGAGAAAAAGCTAACAGACAAGATGATGGTAAACAGTACGGCAGCTAATTTCATAACAAATAAAGATAACTAAATTTTCTGCAATAATACATTTGCCGTAGCAACTACTCCTTCTTCACGCCCTATAAAGCTCAGGTGTTCAGTGGTTGTAGCCTTTATAGAAACATCTTCTGTTGAAAGGTTTAAAATGCCAGCTATAGCATTTCTCATCTCATCTACATAAGGTCTTATTTTCGGCGCCTGCAGCAGCAGCGTACTATCTATATTCACCAGTTTATATCCCTTATTTTGTATCAGCTCATAGGTATGCTTCAGCAATATTTTGCTGTCTATGCCCTTATACTTCGCATCTGTATCAGGAAAATGTTGCCCTATATCGCCCAGGCTCAGCGCGCCAAGCATGGCATCGCATATAGCATGCAGCAACACATCAGCATCAGAGTGTCCTACAGCACCCTTGCTATGTGGTATTAACACCCCGCCCAGCCATAGCTCCCTGCCTTCCGCCAGTTGATGAAAATCTATTCCTTGTCCTATTCTGTACATAAAAACCAAAGCCCCGTAAAGGGGCTTTATTTATATTGTTAAGTGAAACTTTTTTGCTGTTTCTTCCGCTTCTTCATAAGTGGCATCAGCATGTCTTATCACGCCCATAGCTGGATCGTTGAATAACACACGACGCAAACGCTCTTCTGCATCCTGCGTACCATCAGCCACTATTACCATACCAGCGTGCAGCGAATAACCCATACCCACGCCACCACCATGATGAAAAGACACCCAGCTGGCGCCACCGGCAGTATTGATAAGTGCATTCAGTATCGGCCAGTCTGCCACAGCATCGCTGCCGTCTTTCATAGCCTCAGTTTCCCTGTTGGGCGATGCTACCGATCCGGTATCCAGGTGGTCGCGACCTATCACTATAGGTGCTTTTACTTTCCCTGTTCTAACCAGTTCATTGAAGAGTAGCCCTGCTTTCTCACGTTCGCCCATTCCCAGCCAGCAGATGCGTGCAGGCAACCCCTGGAAGGCTATCCTGTCCTTGGCCATGTGCAGCCATCGGTGCAACCCCTTATTGTCAGGGAACAGTTCCATCAGTGCCTTGTCGGTAGTATAAATATCTTCCGGGTCGCCACTCAGCGCCACCCAGCGAAAAGGCCCTTTACCTTCACAGAACAGTGGACGAATAAATGCAGGTACAAAGCCGGGGAAATCAAAAGCATTTTCCACACCTCGTTTATCATGTGCCTGTCCGCGTAGGTTATTACCATAGTCAAATGTCACAGCTCCGCGCTTCTGCAGTTCCAGCATTTGCCGCACGTGTCGCGCCATCGTGTCCAGCGAGCGTTTTATGTATTCATCAGGGTTGCTGCTGCGCAGTGCATTAGCTTCCACCACACTTAGTCCTTCAGGGAAGTACCCGATCAGTTCATCGTGTGCAGATGTCTGGTCTGTAAGCGTATCAGGTGTTATGTTACGGTCTATCAGGCGTTGCAATAGGTCCACTACATTACAGCACACACCTATAGATATTCCTTCACCATTTGCCTTGGCTTCCAGTGCCCAGTCTATGCCTTCGTCTATATCGCTGGTCCATTTATCCAGGTAGCGGGTTTCTATGCGCTTTTTTATACGCCATTCTTCCATTTCAGCTGCCAGGCACACACCTTCGTTCATGGTAATGGCCAGCGGCTGAGCGCCACCCATACCACCCAGGCCTGCAGTTACATTCAGCGTGCCTTTCAGCGATCCATTGTAGTGTTTGCTGGCGAGCGAAAGATACGTTTCATAGGTGCCCTGTACTATACCTTGCGAGCCTATATATATCCAGCTGCCGGCAGTCATTTGTCCGTACATCATCAGGCCCTTGGCTTCCAGCTCACGAAAGTGTTCCCAGGTAGCCCAGCGCGGTACCAGGTTAGAGTTTGCTATCAGCACCCTTGGCGCATTTTTATGCGAGCGCAGCACACCTACCGGTTTGCCACTCTGCACCATTAGCGTCTGGTCTTCTTCCAGGTTCTTCAGGCATTCCAGTATTTTGTCAAAGCTTTTCCAGTCACGGGCAGCTTTGCCTATACCGCCATATACTACCAGGTCTTCAGGGCGTTCTGCCACTTCAGGGTCCAGGTTGTTCTGTATCATCCTGAAGGCAGCCTCAGCTACCCAGTTTTTACAGGTTAGGTTATTGCCTCTCGGTGCACGTATTATTCGCTGTGTTGCTAAGGGTGAGCCTGACATATCAATCTCTTAAAAATAAAATTCAAAACTTTTACTGTGGGCTTATTTGCTCATCAGTTTTTCTATTTCGCTATTCAGTTTGCTTTGCATTTCTGCTTCGCTCACGTCTTCTTTCACAAACTTTTTGCCGGTTACCTTTTCAAATAACTCTATGTAGCGTTCAGATATTTGGTTCACAACTTCGTCAGTCATTTCAGGCACTTGCTGGCCCTCTTGTCCCTGGAAGCCATTGTCCATCAGCCATTCGCGTACAAATTCTTTTGAAAGTTGTTTCTGCGCTTCACCTTTCTGCTGGCGTTCTTCATAACCTTCTTTGTAGAAGTATCGGGATGAGTCCGGTGTATGTATCTCATCTATCAGGTAAATGGTATCACCTATTCTGCCAAATTCATATTTAGTGTCCACCAGTATCAGCCCGCGCTCATTTGCCATTTGGCGACCACGTTCAAACAATGCCAGTGCA
The DNA here is from genome assembly GCA_018267795.1 of Bacteroidota bacterium. Lineage (GTDB taxonomy): Bacteria > Bacteroidota > Bacteroidia > Chitinophagales > Chitinophagaceae > SZAS-30. Next base: position 3,244 of record JAFDXS010000343.1, read on the forward strand.
TACATTTCCAGTTGTTCGTATTCTTTTTCCGGTACCAGCCCGCTGCTTATTATCTCTTCACGGCTTATATCTTCATCATGGCCTTCATGAGCCTTTGTTGTCGGGGTAATGATCGGCTTTTCGAAGTAGTCATTTTCCTTCAGTCCTTCAGGCAGTGCTATGCCGCACAGTTCACGCTTGCCGCTTTTATAGGTGCGCCATGCATGGCCGGTCAGGTT
>JAFDXS010000344.1 GCA_018267795.1 Bacteroidota bacterium
GGCTTCGCGCATAAAATAGTCATCGTCAAATACCATACAGTAAGCTACTCTTTATTCTGTGTATCCATTATTATAGTAACAGGCCCGTCATTTACCAGGGCCACCTTCATATCGGCGCCAAAGGTACCGCTGTAAACAGGTTTATCAAGCAATGAGGATGTTTGCTTTATAAAGTACTCATACATAGGTACGGCTTGCTCTGGTCTCGCCGCACGAATGAAGGATGGGCGATTACCCTTTTTATAAGAAGCATGCAGGGTAAACTGGCTTACTACAAGTATATCGCCATCTGCCTCTTTTATGTCTTTGTTCATTAACCCTGCTTCATCGGCAAATACCCGTAGCTGCACTATCTTCTTGGCAAGCCACTCCGCATCTTCATTAGTATCTGCTGCCTCTACTCCCAAAAGTATAAGAAAGCCATTGCCAATAGCCGATTTCATATCTCCATTGATAGTAACACTTGCTGTGGAAACCCTTTGAATAACTGCCCGCATACTGCCTGATTAACGATATGCAAATGTGCTGATAATAAGGCAAACGGACAATTGCATTTTATTAAGATGCTTTTGCATTTTTACTTTTTACTTTTGCATTTGTAATGTATTCTATAAATGAGACAATTGTTGCCTTGGCAACACCACCGGGCGAGGGCGCTATAGGTATTATACGCCTTAGCGGCAAAGAGGCTATAGCTATAGCAGATAAGATATTTAAAGGGAAGCGTCTGGCTGCACAGCAGTCGCACACCATCCATTTCGGTAAAATAGCAGACGGAGATAAAATAATAGACGAAGTAGTTATAAGCCTCTACAAAGGCCCGAGGAGTTATACAGGCGAGGATGTGGTAGAAATAAGTTGTCACGGGTCACAATACGTCCTTCAGCAGGTAATAGACCTTTGTATAAAGAATGGTGCACACATGGCTAAACCTGGTGAATTTACCCAGCGTGCATTTTTAAATGGCAAGCTCGACCTCACGCAGGCCGAAGCAGTGGCAGATCTCATATCCAGTCAGTCAGGCGCAGCCCATCAGGCCGCAATGCACAACCTTCGCGGTGGCTTCAGCGATGAGCTAAAGGATATGCGCGAACAACTCATAAAATTCAGCGCACTCATAGAGCTCGAGCTCGATTTCAGCCAGGAAGATGTAGAGTTTGCAGACCGCACGCAGCTTTACGCGTTGATAGATAGAATGACCTATGCTACAAGCCGTCTCGTTAGTTCCTTTAGCCTCGGCAATGTCATACGCAATGGCGTAAGCGTAGCAATAGTGGGGAAACCCAATGCAGGTAAAAGTACATTGCTCAACTCATTGCTGAATGAAGAGCGTGCCATAGTAAGTGATATCCCCGGCACCACCCGCGATACGATTGAAGAAACATTGAACATAAACGGTGTATTATTCAGGCTCATAGATACAGCCGGTATTCGCGAGCACAGTACAGACACCATAGAAAACATAGGCATAGAGCGCAGCAAGAGCGCCATGAGCCGTGCCGATATAGTAGTCTATCTCTACGATGTGCAGCAAAACGATGCTGTCGAAATAAAAGCACAGGAAGAGATATTAATAAATGCAGGTATAAAGTATTTACTGGTAGGCAACAAGGTAGATGAAATAGGCCAGCATGTAGCACAGGAAAAATTTGCCGCAGTTGATGGCCCTGCATTATTCATATCCGCCCGCGACAAAGAAAATATCCATCAGCTAAAAGATGCCTTATACAACATCATAGCAGAAGGCCAGGTGCAACGCGAAGGCACCATTGTTACCAACGCACGCCACTATGCTGCACTACAGGAAGTGCTAAAATCCTTAGAAGATATAAAAGCTGCCATGGACAACAATCTCCCCGGCGACCTCATCGCCCTCGACATCCGCCGCTGCCTCTACTTCCTCGGCGAAATAACAGGCGAAGTCACCACAGAAGACAAGCTGGACTACATCTTCTCAAAATTCTGTATCGGTAAGTAACCCCATAATTAATATCTAATAAGACCTGCTGCAAACCTCGGTTTATAGCAGGTCTTTATTTATTTACCTCACAATACTCATCCGTTGCGTATAAACACCACTATCATTTATCACCTTAATAACGTACTGTCCAGGCGCCATATCAGAGACATCGATCTTTTTATTACCAATTACTCCATGCCGCATCACTTTTCCTTCCACGTTATAAATTGTCATTTCCTTACCTACAAAACTTTGGTCAGCATACACAACGCCATTTGCCGGGTTAGGATAAAATAGATCAGCATTGTTTTTACTTATTTCATTAACGCCAGTAGCTGGAACTATGTTTACGTTATAGTCTTCAGTTTCTCCCCATTCAAGTGTATCAGCTGTACATGGTTCCGCATTCGTGGCACCAATATAATTGTCGCTTTCAAAAACCATTGCGCGCATACGGGTTGTGCCGGGTGTGGCTGTTGCGGGTATGGTAATAGATGCTGTAGATGCTGGGGAGGTAATAGATGAATATTTCTGTTGCAGTACCCGCTCGCCGGAGTCTGAAAAACTATTGTTATGGTTATAATCAATGAATACTGCTATGAAATGGAATGTCAGATCATGTGACACAGACAGGGTATAAGTACTTCCGGCCCTCAGGTCCGGGGCAGTTATATTGTTATAATATACATAGTGTGGTGCGGCATAGGCGGTGTCTCCGGTTGAATTGTTCAGGCTGCCCAGCGTAACATTAGAAATATAATGTGACCAGGGTTCAGGCAGGTCATCATATCCCGCCACACAATAAGGCGAAGGATCAGTTGTTTGTCCATAAGATAGCTGCGCCAGGAGTAAGGCCCCTGCGAGCATAGTAGTTTTCAGCTTCATTTTTCTTGATTTAAGGTTTTTGTCCTTTTATACAGATGACACCAACAATTGAAATCTTTGGTTAACCTGAAAAAATGACCGTTTTATTAGAAACCCCTGGGTTTTTCGCCCGGATCATAGGAATGCATAAATTTATTTTTGTGCCTACCAAAGATTTTAATGGCAATTGTCATCTATATAAGAAAGGCTCAAATAAAATTGCGGCAATATATTTGGCGAGCTGGGAGTTATTATTGATCAGTTGTAATATAGCAGGAACCCGACACATGATATGGCAGTATATGCCGAGCAGGAAATAATAAACGGCTGTCTCAAAAAAGACAGGGTATATGAAGAACATCTGTATAAACAATATTATAGCATGTTCCTGGCTATCTGCATGCGTTATGCGAAGGATATTCAGAACGCCAAACAACTATTGAACGATGGCTTTGTAAGAATATTCATGTCAATAGGAACATTCAGGAATGAAGGCTCCTTTGAAGGCTGGATGAGAAGGATAATGGTAAATACCTGCCTGGAGTATATCAAGAGCAGCGACTTCAAAAAGAACAGCCAGGTAATACATAAAGAGGAGATAGACGAAGGGCAGAGTATGGTGGTATATAATGAA
>JAFDXS010000345.1 GCA_018267795.1 Bacteroidota bacterium
GTTGACAGCAATTATTTTAAGGTAAACGATATCCTGCCCTACATTGTTGCGGGTCGCGATTCCATTACTGATACTCCTAAGCATACAGCTATCATTGGTGAACACATTGCCAACCAGATGGGGCTTGATGTTGACAATGTCTTTACAAAACTTACGCTCTACTACCCTAACCCCGCCGCAGTCAACCCTATCCTCGATCCTGCCTCTGCCTTCCAAGCGCTTGTTTTAAAGCCGGATGGCGTTTTCCATATACAGGATGACTTTGATGCCAAGTACATCCTGGCTTCATTCAGCAGTGTACAGACACTCTTTAATGAGCAAGGCAAATACAGCAGTATAGAAATAAGCCTTGATAAAGAGGCTAACCCGGACGAACTGCAGCAAAGCCTGCAAAGAATAACGGGCAATAGCTACAAAGTAGAAACGCGTTACCAGCAAAACAAAACACTATACATGGTAATGCGGGTAGAAAAATGGATAGTAGGCGGCATATTGCTGTTGGTACTTATCATCGCTTCTTTCAACATGGTGGGGGCCTTATCCATGCTGGTACTGGCAAAGCAAAAAGATGTAGCTATACTGAAAGCTATGGGTGCAAGCCGCGGCACCATAAGGGCGCTTTTCCTGACGGAAGGTGTGCTATGGGCGCTAACGGGAGGCCTGATAGGCCTGTTTTTAGGCGCTGCCTTATGCGTATGCCAGCAACAATTTCACTGGGTGAAAATAGGAGGTGCCTTCGTGGTAGATGCCTATCCTGTAAGCTTCCAGTTGCTTGATTTTCTTATCGTCATCGCTACCATCATAGTGGTAGGCCTGCTCGCTGCATGGTATCCTGCACTCCGTGCCTCTAAAACGGAGATAACAGATTTGAAGAGCACCTAATTAGTAGCGGCCTACATCTTTTCCGGTAGTCTTATGCCCAGCAAATGCATAGCATGACGCAGCACTTGTGCGGTCATCACTATCAGCATCAGGCGCAGGTGCTTTTTCTCTTCATTCTCAGCCTTCGATATGCTGTGCTCATCATAAAACGAATTGAAAAGCTGTGCCAGCTGAAAGGAATAGTTGCACAACAGCGATGGGTTATATTCCTTGGCTGCATCTTCCAGCACATCCGGGTATTGTTCCAGTGCATGAGCCAGCTTTTTCTCAGCAGGTAGTATTTCCCGCTTCAGTGAAAAAGACTGGAACTTTGTGCTGTCAGGTTGTAGTGGGCAGCCTTCTTTACGCAATATAGAGCAGATACGCGCATGGGCATACTGTATAAAGGTAGCAGTAAACCCATGCAGATCTATAGACTCTTTAGGGTCAAAAATCATTTTCTTTTTAGGGTCCACGCGCAGCAGGTAAAACTTAAGTGCGCCAAGTCCTATGGTATCATATAGCTTACTTAACTCATCAGCAGAGAAGCCTTCTGTTTTCCCTGCTTCTTCAGTTTGCGTTTTTGCCAGGCCCACCATTTCATCTATCATATCATCTGCATCTACCACAGTACCCTCACGGCTTTTCATACGCCCGCTTGGCAGCTCTACCATACCATAAGACAGGTGATAGATACCATCAGCACAAGGTTCGCCCAGCTTCTTCAGTATCAGCTTCAGCACCTGCATGTGGTAGTTTTGCTCATCAGCTATCACGTATATCGACTGGTCCAGTTTATAGTCGTTATACTTCAGCTTAGCGGTACCCAGGTCCTGTGTCATGTACACAGATGTACCGTCGCCTCTCAGCAGTAGTTTTTGGTCCAGCCCTTCTTCTGTAAGGTCTACCCACATACTGCCATCTTCTTTTTGGTATAGTACACCTTTACGTAACCCTTCTTTTACTATATCCTTACCCAGCAGGTATGTCTCACTTTCATGATATACTTTATCAAAGTCTATACCCAGTCTTGCATAGGTCTTATCAAACCCATCATATACCCAGCCATTCATCATAGCCCATAGGCTGCGCACATCACTATCGCCCATTTCCCATTTACGCAGCATATCCTGCGCATCTTTCATTATCGGGGCTTCTTTCTCTGCAGTGTCCTTATCCATCCCCTCTGCTACCAGCTGCTCTACTTCCGCTTTATAAGCGTCATTAAACTTCACATAGTAATCGCCTACCAGGTGGTCGCCTTTTATCCCTGTTCTTGCAGGGGTATCGCCCTGGGCATAGCGCTGCCAGGCTATCATAGACTTGCATATATGTATGCCGCGATCATTTACCAGGTTAGCCTTCACCACCTGATTACCATTGGCTTTCAGTATTTCGGCCATAGCATAGCCTAAAAAATTATTGCGTAAATGACCAAAGTGCAGCGGCTTATTAGTGTTAGGGGAAGAATATTCCACCATTATGCGCTTGTCGTGCTTTGACTTTTCACCATAATGCGCATCATTAAAATGATTGAGCAGGAAACTTACCCAGCAGGTATCGCGTATTGTAAGGTTCAGGAAACCGCTCACTATATCGAAAGCAGAAAAAAGTTCCGTCTTTTCCAGCAGGTAATTACCTATTATTTTGCCCAGTTCATCCGGCTTCTGTCGCAGCAATTTCACAAAGGGGAACAATACCAGTGTATAGTCGCCTTTAAATTCAGGTTTCGTCTGGTTTACAGTTATTGCAGCAGTACTTAAATCTACATTCGGGAAAAGATGCTTCAAAGCATCCTCAGCGGCCAGTTTTATTTGCGCAGCAAGCGTCATCTTAAAAAATTATTTACAGCGCAAAAATACAATTTGGCAAGTTGTTATTTCAGGGAAATCTTTGCCCGCATACTCTTCCGCCTTATTAGCTGAAAAGAATGACGATTACAAGCTCTTCTAATGACCGTAACCGCAATGTGGATATGTTTTCTTGGAAACCGCTTGTTAATAGTATTACCTTGCCATATCAGGACCAGCCTCAATCAAGGCCGTCATTCCGACCAACGGGAGGAATCTCCTGAGAACATGCAATTAGCTTAAATAATGATATTAACCTATTGCATCAAAGTTCTTTGACATACTGTAAACCCAATTTCAGGATGACCCAAATCTCCCATGAGTAGTAAATGTGACATTTTGGGACATTTTGAGACATTCATTCTATTTCGCATAAGACTTATAGCAAAGACTTTTATCGCGATGCCTTGAAAAAAACCTCCCAAAAGTTTTTTTGTCCGGGCTGGTAGTTTAGCCTTTCCATTCCGTCTTAGTATAGGTTATTGATTTATCACATTTGTAACACATCGCTATGCTAATGAAAAAGATATCTATTAAAACCTTAGCCATTGGCTTGCTGATATGTAGCAGCTGCTCGGAAAAATTTAAGGTAGCAGCGCCCTACAAAAGCATTACTGTTGCCTACGGATTAATGGACATGTCTGATACTGCTCATTACGTGCGTATTCAAAAAGCCTTCCTGGATGAGAATAAAAGCGCTATTACCATGGCGCAAAATCCTGATTCAAACTATTTTCCCCAGCTT
>JAFDXS010000346.1 GCA_018267795.1 Bacteroidota bacterium
CTACCAAATACAATAGTAAATGTAATTGTGGTAAGTAAGGGTTGAATAAAAAACCATAGGGGCCCAAGTACCGTCTGTTTATATACTGATGTAAAGTCTCTTTTTACAAACATCAATATCAGGTCTCTATGATGCCATACATCACGGAGATTTAGTTCAAAGAGCGAGCTCTTTGGCTTTATCTCATAATCCCAATTTTCGTGTTTTAGTTCATTCATAAATATCAGAGAACTATTTTATAGGTTTTTGCCCTCCCAAAGAAGTAAGTAATTTCCAGAATTAGGTTCCTGCTTTATCCACTCTTCATTTTTATAAGTAATAAAGCGAACCTTCCTCGATATAAGCGTTTCAGCTTTTATAACTAAGCTCAATAAGTATTTTTTATCAATATCACCTACAAATACCAGGTCTATAATACCGGTGTCTTTTCCTATTGCATAGTCGCCTACCAGGTACACTTTTTCAAGGTGTCCCATCCTGCTGATTATTGGGTCTATTACCTGGTCAATGCCTATATATTTTAGTATTATTTTTTGCAGGTCATAAAACAATGGATGACTGTTATTCGCCTTATACACTTTTTTGTTCCCCTGGCTTTCGGTCACCAGCATACCTGCACCTTCAAATCTATTTAACTCTAACCTTATTGCATTTGTACTTTCATTAAATTCATCTGCCAGCCCACGCAAGTAAGCAGTACTCCTTGGGTTTAAGAAGAATTTTAGCAACAATTTTAATCGGGTTCTGGAAGAGATTAATGTTTCAAGCATGAAACAAGGAGAATTATAGTGCCAATTTTACATGGCTTCGCCACTGTGAGTCACATTAATTATACAATATTGAGTAAATAAATTACTCAATATTGAAACAAATATATACTTAGAACAGTTATTTACAAATTATTTTTCAGAGAAATTTCTCGGCTCAAACAATACCTTGGATATGAGCTGTTAACTCATATTGATAAGATAATTATAGGCATGTTACAGACGCGCATGCACATCATTCTTCTCAAGGCAGCCTTTAATATCATATATTATGCCACCTTTCTTCAGCCACTTTTTCCAGTCTGTAGTTATAAATTCCTTATGGGCTACTGCCAGCACTACAGCTTCGTATTGCTGTGGGTCAGGTTCTTTATTTAGTGTTTTTATCCCATATTCATGTTCCACTTCGGCAGGGTTTGCCCAAGGGTCATATACTGTTACATTTATCTCGTAAGACTGCAGTTCTTTTATTATATCAATAACCTTTGTATTGCGCACATCGGGGCAATTTTCCTTAAAGGTTATTCCTAACAGCAATATATTGGCATTCTTTACCTGCACATTGTTACGTATCATCAGTCTCACCACCTCATTTGCTACATATGCCCCCATGCCGTCATTTAGTCTTCTTCCCGCTAATATTATTTCCGGATGATATCCAGCTTCCTGTGCCTTTTGTGCAAGGTAGTATGGATCTACACCTATACAGTGCCCGCCAACAAGGCCTGGCTTGAAAGGAAGGAAGTTCCATTTGGTAGCCGAAGCCTCCAGCACCTCGTGTGTATCAATATTTAGTCGATTAAATATCTTGGCCAGTTCATTTACAAAGGCAATATTTATATCTCTCTGTGCATTTTCTATCACCTTTGCTGCTTCAGCTACTTTTATACTGCTGGCTTTATGTGTACCGGCTACTATTACGGTACGGTAAAGCTCATCTACTTTATCAGCTGCCTCAGGTGTGGAACCGGATGTTACTTTCTTTATTTTGGTAACTGTATGCTGCTTATCCCCTGGGTTAATACGTTCTGGCGAATAACCGCAATAAAAATCTTTATTAAATTTTAAGCCCGAAATTTTCTCAAGTACAGGTACGCATTCATCCTCAGTCACACCAGGGTAGACTGTAGATTCATAAATAACTATATCGCCCTCTTTCAATACTTTCCCTACCGTTTCACTTGCTTTGTAAAGAGGGGTCAGGTCAGGACGATTATTTTTATCTACAGGTGTTGGTACTGTTACTATAAAGTAGTTACAGCTTTTCAGATCGTCTAATTTATTGGAGCAATGCAATCCTTTTTGTCCTGCATCAAGTACTGTATTATTTATTACTTGCTTCAGATTATCACCATCCACTTCCAGTGTATGATCATGGCCACTATTCAGCTCAGCTATACGCTTTTCATTAATATCGAAACCTATTACGGCAAAATGTTTTGCAAACTCCACCGCTAGTGGCAAGCCTACATACCCTAAACCAATAACAGCAATACGCTGAGTTTTTTCCATAGTAGATTACTCTTTATTTCTTTTTTGAAAGCGATTGAAAAACTTCTGCAGGAAATTAGCATTCTTATTTTTCTCTTCAAAGTAGCCACCATAAGCACCATAGCCATAGCCATAACCATAGCTGTAATATCCGTAGCCATAGCCATAGCCACGTGTTACCTGTACATCATTTACTATCAGGCTCATTCTTGGCATCTTGCGTGTACGGTGCAACTCATCGGCAAGTTGTATTTGTTGCTTATAAGTGTAACCCTGACGTACAAGGTATAATACTGCATCTGCGTATCGGCCTAACAGTTGTGCATCAGTTACAAAACCGATAGGCGCTGTATCTATTACTACATAATCGAAATCTTTTCTTAATAAAGAAAACAGCTCTGCTATTTTAGGTAATATTATTAATTCTGATGGGTTTGGTGGTATTGGCCCTGATGGTATTATAAAGAAATTATCCTGCACACCAGACGGAACAATGATTTTGTCATATTCTGCCTGGCCGATGGCGTAGTTTGAAAATCCTATGCTGTTGTCAAGTCCGAGGTACTTCGATATTTTGGGTTTGCGTAAGTCGAGCTCCATAAGCACTACTCGTTTACCCGATAAGGCCAAAGTACTTGCCACATTCAGCGAAACAAATGATTTACCCTCACCGCTCATGCTCGATGTTAGCATTATTACTTTTTCATCTTCTTTAGTAAGCAGGAACTCTATGTTAGTGCGCAATGCACGGAATTGTTCTGCAATTACACTTCTTGAGCCCGGCGTTACCACCAGTGTATCCTGGTTATCGCTATGCCCTATTTCTCCGGCTATAGATATCTTTGTAAGTGCATTTATATCCGCCCTGCTATTAATGCGCGTATTCAGCAAATTGCGCAAGTATATTACTACTGCGGGAGTCAAAACACCTATCAAAAAGGCAGTTAAAAATATCATGGAGCGCTTAGGTGAGAATGGAGCGCCAGAGCTTCTTGCTGGTTCTATTATCCTTGAGTTTGCTATAGTGGTCGATTTACCTATAGCTGTTTCTTCGCGTTTTTTCAGCAGAAATAGATATAACTCCTGTTTTATAGCCTGCTGACGGGAGTATTCAAGAAACACACGCTCTTTTGTAGGTATTTCTTTTATT
>JAFDXS010000347.1 GCA_018267795.1 Bacteroidota bacterium
AGCTACGAGGATAGTGTAATCTTTATCGGCAAATACAGAAAACTTTCGTTGTATGTGCCACCGTCTTATAGTTCCTCAGCACCTTGTAACCTGATGGTTTGCCTGCATGGGCTTGGTGATAACTGCGCCAATTACAGAAATGGGGTTATTTCCGGTTTGTCGTGGAATACTCTGTTCCCAAATACTATCTTTATTTGCCCTGAAGCTTTAACTACAACTGGTGATTTTCTTTTACCTGCAGGTAATGAAGCCATAATACAAACATGTATTGACTATGTAAAGGCTAAATATGCCATTGATACAACACAGATAATACTGCAGGGATTTTCGTATGGTGGAAGGTCGGCATTGAAATTTGGCCTGGAACACTATACGAAATTTAAGGGCTTGCTATTAAATACACCGGCACTGCAAGGTGTAAAAGATGCAATAAATGGTCACAGTGCATACACGTTTAATTATGCAAACTCAGCGCATATACCTATTTACATGACGCATGGTATGGATGATATAGCATATGAAGGACCTGTAGATAGCGTGTTTGACCTTATGGTGCAAAATGATGGCATCGTGAAATACCTTAATATACCAGGTATGGGTCATGCTTTACCTTCTGTTAGCAAAATTGCCGATGTGCTTCAGTTCTTCCAGTCGCCTGCTATTCCGGGTTATGATTTGGATGTCGTTAAAAATGTAGTTGCACAGCGCTCTTGTGCAGCAGCTGTGCCTGCTGCATGTGTAGTGCGCAATACCGGTGCAAATACTATTAATTCTATTACTTTGAGCTATAAGGTTGATGGCGTAGGATCAACATATACATGGACCGGAACTTTACCCTCTTTTAAGCACTTACAAATATCGTTGCCTTCATTAAGCGTGGCAGATGGTAACCATGTTCTTGATGTGAGCGTTTTAAAAATTGATACGACCATTACTGATACAATTACGACTAATAATGAACAGACGTCAAATTTCATGGCGCAAACTTCCGGTATGGCATTGCCAATATCTGAAGGATTTGATGGGCCATCTTTCCCGCCAGCTAACTGGGTGCAATATTTAGCGGGAGATTTTTATAGTCCCTGGTTTATAGACAGTACTGTAAAAAAGAACGGTGCTGCTTCAATGGGGGCATTCAATACGCCACTTTATTTTGATAACCAGGGCAGAAAGGAAGAAATAGTTACACCAGTATTAAATCTTAGCTCTGTATCTAAGCCACATCTTAGTTTTGACGTAGCATTTAATTATGATGCATTTACACCTCCATATACACTAATGGACACAGCATGGTCTGATACACTCGAAGTGCTGATTTCTACCGATTGTGGTAATACATATCATTCGTTGTATAAAAAGGCAGGTGCTGATCTTGCTACGTATAAAAATCCACTACTTAATGTGACAACAATAGACGGAGAATTTATTACACCGGCCGATAGCAACTGGAGAACGGAATATATTGATCTAAGTAGCTATGGTAGTTACGATAAGGCAATTATTAAGTTTAGCCTTATATCAGGTTTAGGTGGCTCCATTTATGTAGATGATTTAGATATTACAAATGCACCTGTTAATGTTAAAAATGTTGCTGCTAAAGGTTTCAATATATATCCTAACCCTGCAAATAATGTAGTAAATATTACTTCAGCGAATGGTTTGATTAATAGAGTTAGTGTAATAGATGTTACTGGCAAAGAAGTGTTAGTCATGAATAATGCCAGTCAAAATAATACGCTGACCATTAATACAGCGTGCCTTAAAGATGGTTTTTATATAATGCAGCTTTTTTCTGACAAGGATGTGCAGACACAAAAAATACTTATCAAACACTAAGTTATTGTATTGAAATGAAAGGCTCTGCAGTAAATGCAGGGCCTTTTTTATGAAATTACAAGCTCGTCTTTAGAGAAAAATAAAACGTAGTACCTTTTCCTTCTTCGCTTTCCACCCATATATTGCCTCCGTTCTCAAGGATAAATTCCTTGCATAGCATAAGGCCAAGACTAGTGCCCCTTTCGTTGGCAGTGCCCAGGGTGCTATTGCTGAATGCATCAAATATATGAGCTTGTTGTTCTTTGCTCATGCCTACACCATTATCCTTTATAGAGAAGACTATCTCTCCATTATGAGTGCAGTCATTTGCATCAACTTCTATTGCTCCGTTTTCATTTGTAAACTTAATTGCATTACCGATAAGGTTGCGGATAATGAAGTCGAAATGTGCAGGATCAGCAAACGTATATATGTCTTTGTTTACTTTGTTTGATATAAGAATATGCTTTTGTTCGGCAGAATTTTTTACAAGTTTCAGCACACCTTGTATATTGTCATACGCTTTTATCGGCACCTTATTTATACCTAGCCCCTTTATCTGCATTTGCCCCCAGTATAATAACTTATCAAGCGTATCAAGAGACGCTACGGAATGTTCTTTCAGTGACTCCAGCAAAAATGTTCTTTCTTCATGGGTTATAGATTCTTCATTAGATATTTCCAGTATCTGCGGAATATTAGCAATTGGTCCTCTTAGATCATGACCGATGATAGAGAAAAGTTTATCTTTTTCAGTATTGCTTTTTTGTAAGTCAGCCTCACGTTTAAAAAGTTGTTTATTCAGCATTCGTAGCCTTCTATATTGAAATACCAGTGTCAAGAGGCTGGCGCTGAGTATGAGTGCTACTATGATAATGACATTCTTTTGCTCTATATTCTTTTTCTCAGCTATTTCCAACTCCCGTACGCGTTCATTTGATTTGTTTAGCTCATATAGAGATTGAAGATTGGCTACCGTTTTGGCTTTTTGCAAGCCATACACGCTATCTTGTAGTGCCTTTCTTTCTTCCATCGCTGTCAAAGCATTTTTATAATCATGCAGCTTTTTATTTACCTCTATTATGGCATCCAATATCTCTATTTGCAGACTTTTCTGACCAATTTGTCTTGCAGTTTTCAGTCCTTCCAGTAATGAAACTAAGGCTTGTTGAGGATCGGTTTTCCCGACTATTGATGCTATGTTCAGGTTAATTCTTACATAGTTTTCTGATTGACCACTATTTTTAGTTAGAACTAATGCCTCATTTAGATATTTAAGCGCTTTGCCCCCATCATTCATGTGGTCAAACACAATACCGAGGTTCATTAGGGTAAGTGTCTTTATTTCTATAAACTCTGGCCCATCACATTTTTTTAGTGCAGAATCAAACCATTTAATGGCTGTGACATTGTCACCTTTTTTGCCATAGATTATACCAACATCGTTATACAGATTAAGATCATTCTTTAAATCGTGTATATTTTTGCCTATTTCTATTGCCTTGGTGCAATATGCTAATGCTTTATCTAGGTTATTGTATCGTTCATTTACTACGCCAAGCTTCATATAGGTTGTACGTAAGC
>JAFDXS010000348.1 GCA_018267795.1 Bacteroidota bacterium
AACTGCTCAGGGTCAATAACATTGCTAAAACTCCAAATACCGATAACTTTTTCATGTGTGTTTATTTTTAGATTGTGATCGCAATACACAGTTACAACTTCACGAGTAAGTGATATTATAAAACCATGCCATAGTTGTAAATATGTAACTGGTATCAGTATATGGTTTATGCCTGCTTAAAGGGTGTTAAAAATGCCGCAAACAGGCTTGTATTACGCATATTAATAAGTCTGAATACACTGATTTTTACGTAGCTTTGCAGCTCTTTTAAATAAACATGCAACATATACGTAATTTCTGTATTATAGCTCATATTGACCACGGTAAAAGTACCCTGGCAGATCGCCTGCTGGAATTTACCAAAACCATCTCTTCCCGCGATATGCAGGCACAGGTGCTGGACGATATGGACCTGGAACGTGAAAAGGGTATTACCATAAAGAGCCATGCTATACAGATGGATTATCAGTATAAGGGGCAACACTATACACTTAACCTTATTGACACTCCCGGCCACGTTGACTTTTCATACGAAGTGTCACGCGCACTTGCTGCCTGCGAAGGCGCATTGCTGCTGGTAGATGCATCGCAAGGGATACAGGCTCAAACCATATCAAATCTTTACCTGGCGCTGGACAATGACCTGGAGATAATCCCTGTCATAAACAAGATAGACATGGAAGGTGCCATGATACCTGAAGTGAAGGACCAGATAATAGATCTGATAGGCTGTAAGGAAGAGGATATAATACTTGCAAGCGGCAAATCGGGCATCGGGGTGGAAGAAATATTGGCTGCTATTATTGAACGTATACCGGCACCTGTTGGCAACCCTGCGGCACCACTGCAGGCTGTGATCTTTGACAGTGTGTTTAACTCTTTCAGAGGTATTATTGCTTATTACCGCGTGGTAAATGGTACACTGAGGAAAGGTGACAAGATTAAGTTTATACATACAGATGCCGAATATGAGGCAGCTGAAGTGGGCATAATGAAACTGGCCCTAACACCCAAGGATGCTGTGATGGCGGGTGATGTGGGCTACATAATAACCGGCATAAAGAACGCTAAGGATGTGAAAGTGGGCGATACCATAACATTGGTAAACAATCCTACACAGGAGGCAGTAAAGGGCTTCCAGGAAGTGAAGCCGATGGTATTTGCGGGTATCTTCCCTGTAGAGACGGACGACTTTGAGGACCTGCGTGACTGTATGGACAAGCTACAGCTAAATGATGCTTCGCTTACTTTTGAGCCTGAAACATCACAAGCGCTGGGCTTTGGTTTTCGTTGCGGCTTCCTGGGTATGCTGCACATGGAGATAATACAGGAAAGGCTGGAACGCGAGTTTAACCAGACTGTTATTACCACTGTACCGAACGTTAGCTTTAAAGCATACCTGACGCGCGATAAGGACAAGGCTATAATAGTAAATAACCCAAGTGAAATGCCTGACCCAAGCAGGCTGGACCGCATAGAGGAACCATTTATACGCGCGCAGATCATTACCCTACCCGACTATATAGGCAATATTATGAGCCTGTGCCTGGGTAAGCGTGGGCTGCTGATAAATCAGCATTATCTAACGCCTACCCGAGTGGAACTAATATTTGAAATGCCGCTAACGGAAATAGTGTTTGATTTTTATGATAAGCTTAAATCATCTACCCGTGGGTATGCGTCATTCGACTACCATCCGCTGGACTACCGCGAAAGCGATATAGCCAAGATGGACATACTGCTGAATGGTGATAAAGTGGATGCACTAAGCGCACTGATACACCGCAGCCGTGCAAATGATTTTGGCCGTAAGCTTTGTTCTAAATTGAAAGACCTGTTGCCACGTCAGCAATTCGTAATAGCCATACAGGCAGCTATAGGCGCCAAGATAGTAGCGCGTGAAACAATATCGGCCATGCGTAAGGATGTGACTGCAAAGTGCTATGGTGGTGATATAAGCCGTAAACGCAAACTACTGGAAAAGCAGAAAGAAGGTAAGAAACGTATGCGCCAGATAGGTAGTGTAGATATACCACAGGAAGCTTTCCTTGCAGTACTGAAACTGGATGAATAAAAAAACGACTAAATCGAGATAAAAAAGGTCAGGTTTGTAGCCTGACCTTTTAGTTAGTTATACTCAACCTTGTAAAATAGCTTCTTTCCTATCACTTCTTCGCTACACTCACTTCTGTAGCTTCAATTGTAGGTATTTTGCCTATTTCTTCGTGACCATTGAAAACATCATCCTTTTGCTTTGGTCCTATCAGTTCGTCCACTCGCGTAATGTTTATCAGCAGGGACATTATAAGTGTTAATATAAGAATTGCGCTTGCCATATCGTTCGCCTCCTTCTAATGATATAATAAGAAAATACTGTGCCAAATTGCGTGATTACACCTCTTTTTACTAAATTTTTTTTTTGAAGTAATGAGGTTTTCATCTGTTCTTTCAGGCCCATAATTATAGACGTAAAAAAGCCGCATACCCGTGGGGTATGCGGCCAAATATTTACAGAATATCAGCTTAAGACTTCGACTTTTTTTCTTTTTTCTCCAGCATTTCTATTACCTGTGGTATGGTAGTATGGTCCAACCTTTTGCCACGGATGATCTTCTTCTCATCCAACACATAAATAACCGGGGTACTGTACACGTCATACTTGCCTACGAAGTCAGATTTATGTTCAGGGTCATAAACGTTAATCCAGTCTGTAAGGTTGTTTTTCTTGATAAATTCCTGCCATTTGGTTTCGTCGCCTTCTGTACGTACAGCAAATACCTTAGTTCCTTTTTGCTTCAGCTCAGCATTGTAAACAGAATCTAACAGAGGAATTTCGTGCTGGCAATGGCCGCAATCTGCAGACCAGAAAACAAGAATGGTATATTTCGCTTTTACATCAGACAGTTTGTGCTCTTTCTTGTCAATGTCTATCATCTTCACTTCAGGAGCCACATTGCCTATTACGTTTGGCGCTATCTTCATAGCACGGTCTATGTATTTATTCAGAGCTTCATTGTCAAGCCAGGTAGCATCGCCTTTCATGTAGTAGTTTTCTACCAGGTACACAAACACCTCGTCCATGCCCATTATCTTGCTGGTCTCTGCAAAGTTTGCAAACCATGACAAGGTGTATTTGAACAGCTCTTTAGTGCCACGTGTCTTTTTCAGCAGCATGTCTGCCTCATATTCTATACTATCCGGCGCCGGGTATGTTTCTTTGGTTATATACTCTTCGAGCCTGGAGTCGTATATAGGTGTATTGATAAGGCGATCGTCCTGGAAATTGAAATGGTCCCAATAGTGTGATTTATAATAAGTGTATGGGAAAGTGGAATCAACTGTCTTACCATCTTCGAGGTAATGCTTGCCTTCCGGTATCTCAGGTATTTCGAGGGCA
>JAFDXS010000349.1 GCA_018267795.1 Bacteroidota bacterium
AACGATCCTAATGATGTGAGAGCTGTTTTACCTCACGTGGTAAGAATTTTCGGTACCCTCATTGATTTTCATCGGGATGCCTTTGACAAATATGTTGCGCTATTTGCTTCAAAGCCGGAGTATCGTGTAATTACTCAATTTTTGTTTGAGGAAAATGCAAGTCAGTTATCTAAAGAAGCAGGAAACGATAAGCTCAAGTTATTTACAGCCCTCGCTTCATTAGATACAGCAGAAATGGTATGTAGCAAAAGCGATTTCGAAAGCCAGGAATCATCTGTCTATAATGTAAGTGCGCTAAAGAATCCGGAATATTACTATTACAATTTATTTGGCATAAGAGTTGGTAAGCTATACCTTCTTAATAGATTATCGGAACTAACAAATATTTCGGCTGAAGAAAAAATATATATTAATAACAAGATATTGCTTACTTTTTATCAAACAAAAAATGATATGGTGCCCATATTTTCAGACCCAGCATTGCGAGTACCTCATGAAATTGGGTTGAAATAGCTGCGATTAATATCATAAAAGTTATTAAAGACACGACTTCTTCAATATTCATTTATGCGCTATGTTCCGTTTAAACGGTGCGAAATCTCTTTTCAGTAATTAACCTGAAGCGCACTCTTTCAAATAGTAACCTTTAAATAAATGCAGTGTCAACAGAAAGTATCTTTGATTTGTGATGGCAAATTGTAAGCAAAAGGTATCTATTAGGAATAGGCCTCCCAAAGGTCTCGAACTGATTACGACTGTTTGCACATACTTGAATTGAAAAGCGCCTTAAATCATTGATTTTAAGTGCTTTTTACCACTCCCCGGCACCAAACAGTCCAGACATTGCGCTTGGCCTTCCTTCATGCAGGCGTTTCATTGCAGAAAAACAAAAAGCTCCACAAATTGTGGAGCTTTTAGCAGCGAGAAAGGGGGGCAATCGAACCTTTTATTTGCTTAGAGGCCGAAAACACTTATCACATCCCATCTAAATAGGGATTTACGGTGTTGATAATCTTTTGTCTTCCCAATCAATAATTAGTTTTCTTTTTACAAATAGCCATCGATTATTTTGACGGGTATAAGTATCATAATAGCGAATAGCTTCGGTGAGTAATACTCTTTTTCCATCTTCAAATAAGATATGATGGGCAAGACATTGAACAGTCCCGGTTGTATCAACCCCGAATTTGATCGAGTTCTGCCCGTTAAGGTGAAACGTCATATTGTATTTTTCCAGGCCCTTAAACGCTTCTTCTAATTGTTTGCGCCCTTTCAATACGAAAAGGGGCTTACTTGTATCGGGCTCTGACCGATAAATTTCCATTGTACCGTTTTCAACAAAAAGAGCCGCCTGCAGTTGAGCTTTAGTCCTGTCCGCGTAATATGCGAAACTGTCAATTAGCTCGCGTATAGCAATGTTATTTCTGAATTCATTTGAATTTCGTTGCCTTACGGAATGCAGAGCGGACTGTGCTTTTACAGAGAAGGTCAGTGTTATAAATAACAGAGTGATTGTTACATTTTTCATATTGTGGTTTTGAATTTGCCGACCCTTAGCTTTATATATGTGTCCGGATCATTAATCTATTGATGATTTGTTAAGGAAACTTCCAATCATTGGAATAACAAAACTTGATTCGTTAGAATAATTTGTAATGTTGCTATTGCTTGTCCACTGCGTAATTCAGTTCAGTTACCCCTGAAGCAAATTGTTTGGTAGTCAATAGGTTTAGTTTTATTTTGTCTTTGATGTCTGCAAACAATGGAATGCCTCGTCCAAGAATAATTGGATTAACAAATAGCCAGTAGCCATCAATTAAGTTCTGTTGAATAAGTGAATGTGTGGCTGTCGGGCTACCAAAAAACAGTATTTCTGCACCTGCCTGTTGTTTTATTTCGTTTATTTTATCCGAAAGGTTGTCGCTGATAATTGTTGTATCAGTCAAATCCGCGTCTTCCATTGTTTTTGATAAAACAATTTTGTGAGCTTTGTTGTACCACTTTGAATGTTCAATGTCGTGCTTGGTTGCATTCGGCTTGTCTCCTGCTGTAGGCCAGTAATTTTCCATCATTTGGTAAGTTACTCGTCCGTATAATGCCGTATCGGTTTCCTCTATCCGTTTGCCGATATGATCAAAAAGTTCTTCACCAAGTTTGATCCAGTTCATCTCCCCGTTAGGTCCTGCTACAAAACCGTCAAGCGATATGTGCATAAATGATATTATTTTTCTCATGTTTTCTGTTTTTTATTATTATTTATAGTTTGTTACTTTCTGATATTTTAATATGTTTTCAAGCTGGTTTAAAGTCTACTTGCCGCCTTCATTATCATAATGCGCAAGTAATTGCTTGCAAATATATGTGCAAGCAATTACTTGCGCAAATTTATTTTAGCTAGCCGTATAAAAAAAATATACTTTTTATCGTTTTCGGGCTTTGAGACAATATGCTTTACAGGAATTTGTTCCTCGTTCTAAAACAATTGTTTAACTATAATGAATAGTGTAACTGAACAACATTATAACATTGCAAGGCACTCACAATAAATGCAAGTTGAAAGACATTCCGCTATTCTTATGAATTTTGAAAAAATTGATGATTTTTAAAAAGAATAGCCAGCTAAAAAGTCAAAACTTTAGCTGGCTATTTGTATTACAACGCGGAGAGAAAGGGATTCGAACCCTTGATACCCTTTGACAGATATACACACTTTCCAGGCGTGCCTCTTCAACCACTCGAGCATCTCTCCATTTATTAATGGGGCAGCAAAATTAACTAATTAGGTCAGTTATTAAAAACTTTTTCTGCGTTTTGTGTTGTTATAGCGGCCAATTCGGCCATAGATATGTTTTTTACATCAGCAAGCTGCTGGGCAATAACGGGAATATAGCTGCTTTCATTCCGTTTTCCGCGATAGGGTACTGGCGCAAGGTACGGTGCATCCGTTTCCAGTACCAGGTGCGACAGTGGTATTTCTTTCAATATTTCGGGCAATACGCTTTTTTTATAAGTAAGAGAGCCGCCAATGCCCAGGTGAAGCCCCAGCGCTACTATTTGTTTAGCTTCCTCCAGTGTTCCGTTAAAGCAATGGAATATCCCTCTTAGCTTACCATTCTGGTGTTTGCGCACTATATCTATACAGTCCTGTGTCGATTCCCTGCTATGTATTACTATCGGCAGATCATATTTCAATGCCCATGACACTTGAGTGTCAAATGCTTCTATTTGCTGTTCTTTAAAGGTCAGGTCCCAATAGTAGTCGAGTCCTATTTCTCCCACAGCATAAAACTTTCTCTTTGCCAGCCATTCAGCTACCGTGTTCAGTTCTTCTTTGTAGTTCTCCTTTACACAGGTAGGGTGCAGTCCCATCATGGCAAAGCAATTTGCCG